>NZ_JASJXB010000009.1:0-197605 GCF_035018885.1 Variovorax sp. LG9.2
GCGGGTGGCGGTGCAAAGGAGACAGCAAAGCTGTCTGCCTCACCACCCGCCGTGCCGAGCCAGCGCAGCGAACGCGACACCGCAGCGCTTGCCGCAGCCGACGCCGCGATCGCGCTGTTGTCCAGACCACCGGAGCGCGCAGCGCCGGACACGCCGTGGGTGGCTTCGACACCGCCCGAGAAGACGACGGCTGCGCGCACTTCAGCGCCATCGCCGGCACGGGTTTCGGGGCGCGACCCGACAGCGCAGTGCGCGGAGCTGAACTTCTTCTCGCGTGCCATCTGCGTCAACAACGTGTGTGCCGATCCGGTCTTTGCCAGCCACCCGCAATGCCAGGTCGCGCGCCTGCAACGGCAGCATGACGAAGCGCGGCGCAACACCCCCAACTGAGATGAACTGAACCGAGCGGGCGAGCCGGGCGCAAAAAAAGCCAGCAGACCCCGAAGGGTGCGCTGGCTTGCGGGGAGCGGCTTCGCTTTCGCGGTCGCCGGTCCGCGCGTGCTTTTACTTGGAGACGACCTTCACCATCTCCAAGCACTTGTTCGAATAGCCCCATTCGTTGTCGTACCAGCTCACCAGCTTGACGAAGGTGCTGTCGAGCGCCAGGCCGGCGTCGGCGTCGAAGATCGAGGTGCGCGGGTCGCCACGGAAGTCGGTCGCGACGACCTTGTCTTCGGTGTAGCCCAGCACGCCTTTCAGGGCGCCTTCGCTCTGCGCCTTCATCTCGGCGCAGATTTCCTTATAAGTCGCTTCCTTGATCAGCTCGACCGTCAAGTCGACCACCGACACGTCGGAGGTCGGCACGCGAAAGCTCATGCCCGTCAGCTTCTTGTTGAGCTCGGGGATCACCACGCCCACCGCCTTGGCGGCGCCGGTGCTCGAAGGAATGATGTTTTCCAAGATGCCGCGGCCGCCGCGCCAGTCCTTGTTGCTCGGGCCGTCGACCGTCTTCTGCGTCGCTGTGGTGGCGTGCACCGTGGTCATCAGGCCGCGCTTGATGCCCCACTTGTCGTTCAGCACCTTGGCCAGCGGGGCCAGTGCGTTGGTGGTGCAGCTGGCGTTGCTGATGATGGCTTCGCCCGCGTACTTCTTGTCGTTGACGCCATAGACGAACATCGGCGTGTCGTCCTTGCAGGGCGCCGACATGATGACCTTCTTGGCACCCGCGTCGATGTGCTTCTGACACGTTTCCTTGGTGAGGAACAGGCCAGTCGATTCGAGCACGATGTCGGCGCCGACGTCGCTCCACTTCAGGTTGGCCGGGTCGCGCTCTTGCGTCAGGCGGATCTTCTTGCCGTTGACGATCAGCGTGTTGCCGTCGACCGCGATCTCGCCCTGGAACCGGCCGTGCACCGAGTCGTACTGCAGCATGTAGGCCAGATAGTCGGGCTCGAGCAAGTCGTTGATGGCGACGATCTCGATCTCGTTTCTGAAATTCTGCACCGCTGCGCGCAGCACGTTGCGACCGATGCGGCCGAAGCCGTTGATGCCGAGTTTGATTGCCATGTTGACTTGCTCCTGAAGATTGAAAAAACGACTGTGTTCTTTGGTTCTCGACTGCGCCAGGCTCAGCGCTTGAGAACCGCCTCTACCGTGGCTGCAACGTTCTCCGCCGTGAAGCCGAAGTACTTGAAAAGCTCGGGCGCAGGCGCCGATTCGCCGAAGGTGTCGATGCCGACCACGGCCGCGCACCCGTACTTCCACCAGCCGGCGGTCACGCCCATTTCGACGGCGATGCGCGGCAGCTTCTTCGGCAGCACGTCCTTCTTGTAAGCGACGTCCTGGCGGTCGAAGGTGGTGGTCGAAGGCATCGACACGACTCGCACTGCGATCTTCTTTGCAGCGAGCAGTTTCTGCGCGGCCAGCGCGAGTTGCACTTCGGAGCCGGTCGCGATGATGACCGCGGCGGTCTTCTTGTTCTTCATGCCGACCGCTTCCGGCTCGGACACCACGTAGGCACCGCGGCTGATGTCGCCGAGGTCGGTCTTGGGTGCGTAGGCGATGTTCTGGCGGCTCAGCAACAGGGCCGTCGGGCGCGTGGCGTTCTGCAGCGCAACGGCCCATGCGACCGCGGTTTCGGCCGTGTCGCCCGGACGCCAGACGTCGAGGTTGGGGATCAGGCGCAGCGACCATGCGTGTTCGATCGACTGGTGCGTCGGGCCGTCTTCGCCGAGACCGATGGAGTCATGCGTGAAGACGTGGATCACGCGGCGCTTCATCAGCGCGGCCATGCGAATCGCGTTGCGGCTGTAGTCGCTGAACGTGAGGAAGGTGCCGCCGTAAGGGATGTAGCCGCCGTGCGCGGTGACGCCGTTCATGACTGCGGCCATGCCGAACTCGCGCACGCCGTAGTTGATGTGGCGACCGATGATGTTCAACGGCTCGGCGGACGCAACGGTGACGACGCTGTCTGCCGCGCTGGCGGGCTTGGCTTCGTCTTCGGCACCCTGCTTGGCGGGCTGCGGAATCGCGCCGAGCACCACGGCGCCGGTCTTCGGGTCGAAGCGCAGCGGCGGTGTGCTCTTCGTGTTCGTGAGGTTGGATCCGGTCAGGTCGGCGCTGCCGCCGAGCATTTCGGGCAGCGCCGCTGTGAACGATTCGAGCGCGAGCTGGCTGGCCTTGCGGCTGGCCACGGTCTCGGCCTTGGTGTGCGCAGCGACGACGGTGTCGAAGGCGGTCTGGTTGAAGTCCTTCGGCAGCTCGCCTTTCATGCGGCGGGTGAACTCCGATGCCAGCGCCGGGAACGCCGCGGCGTAGGCGGCGAAGCGGTTGTTCCAGTCGGCTTCGACTTCGGCGCCAGCCGCCTTGTGGTTCCAATCGTCGTAGACCTCTTTGGGAATCTCGAACGCAGGGTAGGGCCAGTGAAGGGCCTCGCGCGTGAGCTTGATCTCTTCGGCGCCGAGCGCCTCACCATGCGCCTTGGCGGTGCCCTGGCGGTGCGGGCTGCCCTTGCCGATGATCGTCTTGCAGATGATCAGCGTGGGCTTGTTGTCGTCAGCGCCGTTCTTCTTTGCCTTGGCAATGGCCTTGGACACGTCCTTCTCGTCGTTGCCGTCGAGTGGGCCGATGACGTTCCAGCCATGCGCCTCGAAACGCTCGCGCGTGTTGTCGATGAACCAGGGCTTGACCTGGCCGTCGATGCTGATGCCGTTGTCGTCGTACAGCGCGATCAGCTTGCCGAGCCGCCAGGCACCGGCGAGACCGGCGGCTTCGTGGCTGATGCCTTCCATCATGCAACCGTCGCCCAGGAAGGCGTAGGTGTGATGGTCGACGATCGTATGGCCCTTGCGGTTGAACTCGGCCGCGAGCAGCTTTTCAGCCAGCGCCATGCCGACCGCGTTGGTAATGCCCTGGCCCAGCGGTCCGGTGGTGGTTTCAACGCCCGGCGTGACGTCGATTTCCGGATGACCGGGCGTCTTGCTGTGCAGCTGGCGGAAGTTCTTGATCTCCGACATCGGGAGGTCGTAGCCGGTCAGGTGCAGCACCGAATACAACATCATCGACGCGTGGCCGTTCGACAGCACGAAGCGATCGCGGTCGAACCAGTGCGGATTGGCCGGGTTGTAGCGCAGGTGCTCGCTCCACAACGCGACCGCCATGTCGGCCATGCCCATGGGCGCGCCCGGGTGCCCCGAGTTGGCTTGTTGGACGGCGTCCATTGCCAACGCGCGAATCGCGTTGGCCATCAGGGCTTTGTTGGCCATGTCGGGGGGCTTTCGGGGAGAGTGTGGAGAAAGTCCGGATTTTAAGTTGTCGCCCGAAAGGGGGCGCAACGACCCGTCCGCCGGTGAAGAATCGAAGGCAGCGCTACAGTCTCGCACCGGCGGTTTCGAGCGCGCTGTTCGAGCTCCGTACTTCTGACTTCCACTAAAGAAAAAACAATCCCCATGATCAGTTTGACCATCAACGGAAAACCTCACCAGCTCGATGTGACGGACGACATGCCGCTGTTATGGGCCGTGCGCGACGTCGTGGGTCTTACCGGCACCAAGTTTGGATGCGGCATGGCGCTGTGCGGTGCATGCACTGTCCATGTCGACGGTCAACCGACACGCTCATGCGTCACGCCTGTGTCTCAAGTGGTCGGTAAAAAGATCACGACCATCGAAGCCATCGACCAAAGCGCCGTGGGCAAGCGGATACAAGCCGCCTGGCGCGAGTTGGACGTGGTGCAGTGCGGGTACTGCCAGTCGGGCCAGATCATGTCGGCCACCTCGCTGCTCACGACCAACGCCAAGCCGAGCGATGCGGACATCGATGCCGCCATGAGTGGCAACATTTGCCGCTGCGGTACCTACCCGCGAATCAAGGCGGCCATCCGACATGCAGCCGGTATTCCGGTCGTCGCGGTGAAGGGAGTCTGAGTCATGACCTCCCTCAACGCCTTGCAGGCTATGTCGTCCGCCCACACCGTCGATGCGTCACCAAGTGTCGAGCCCAGCGCAGGGCCTTCCCGCCGCTCGTTCATGAAGGTTGGCGCTGCCACCGGTGGTGGGCTGTTGGCGACGTTCGTGCTGCCCGCCTTTATGAGCGTCGCCGAGGCCGCGTCCGAAAGCACAGGCTTTGCCCCTAACGGTTTCATCCGGATCGACCGCACGGGTGTCGTGACCTTCGTCATGCACAAGGTCGAAATGGGACAGGGCACCTTCACTTCCATGCCGATGCTGCTGGCCGAGGAGCTGGAAGTGGACATCGACAAGGTCAAGCTGGAACAAGCCGCGCCGAACGGACAACTCTACAGTGACCCCCTGTTGGGCGGTCAGGTCACGGGCGGTTCGACATCGGTGCGCGGTGCCTATGTGCCCCTGCGCACGGCTGGCGCGACCGTTCGGCTGATGCTGATCAGTGCCGCCGCGCAAAGCTGGAAGGTCGACGAATCCACTTGCTCCGCAAGCAACGGCGTGGTCACGCACGCGGGCAGCGGGCGCAAACTCAACTACGGCCAACTGGTTGACAAGGCAGCCACGCTGCCTGTGCCGACCAACGTCAAACTCAAGGACGCCAAAGATTTCAAGCTGATCGGCAAGGCACACCATCGGCTGGACACCACCGGCAAGATCAACGGTACGGCGCGGTTCGGCATCGACGTGCAAATGAAAGGTCTCCGGGTGGCGACCGTCGCGGCTTCGCCGGTGTTCGGCGGCAAGCTGGCAACCACCGACGATGCGAAGGCACTGGCGGTCAAGGGCGTGCGTCAGATCGTGAAGATCGACAACGCGGTGGCGGTGGTCGGCGACCACATGTGGGCTGCCAAGCAAGGTCTGGCCGCACTCGCACCGACGTGGACCGATGGGCCCAATGCCGATTTGTCGAGCGCCGAGCTGAACAAGCAGATGGCTGCCGCATCGATGGTCGCTGGTGCCGTGGCCCGCAACGACGGCAATGCAGCCGCCACCGTGGCGGCCAGCGCGAACAAGATCGAGGCGATCTATGAATTGCCGTTTCTGGCCCATGCGCCGATGGAGCCGATCAACATCACGGTCGACCTGAAAAAGGACAGCTGTCAGATCTGGTGTGGAACCCAGGTGCCGACGTTCGCCCAGGGCGCAGCGTCCAAGGTGTCGGGGTTGCCTCTGGACAAGGTGCAAATCCACAACCACCTGATCGGGGGAGGCTTCGGGCGCCGCCTGGAAGTGGACTCGGTGGTGCAGGCGGTGATGTTCGCCAAGCAGATCGATGGTCCGGTGAAGTTCGTCTGGAGCCGTGAGGAAGATGTCCAGCACGACATGTACCGCCCTTACTACTACGACCGCTTGTCGGCCTCGCTCGATGACAAGGGCCAGCCCACTGCGTGGACGCATCGGGTCACCGGCTCATCGATCATGGCGCGTTTCGCGCCGCCTGCCGTGGTCAACGGCGTTGACCCCGACGCGGTGGAAGGCGCCAAGGATCTGCCCTACACGATTCCGAATGTGCATGTCGATTACGTGCGCCACGAACCGCCTGGAATTCCGACGGCGTTCTGGCGCGGAGTGGGGCCGACGCACAACATCTTTGTCGTCGAGAGCTTCATCGACGAATTGGCGGCGAAGGCGGGCAAGGACCCCGTGCAATACCGAGTCGATCTTCTGAGCAAATCGCCGCGCGAAAAGGCCGTGCTGCAACTGGCTGCCAGCAAGGCAGGCTGGGGCCAGCCGATGAAGTCCATCGAAGGCCGGCGTGTGGGACGCGGCGTGTCGGTGCAGTTCGCATTTGGCTCGTATATGTCGCAGGTCGTGGAAGCCTCGGTCGACAAAGACGGCGAGGTGTTCGTGCATCGTGTGGTCTGTGCGGTCGACTGCGGTCAGGTGGTCAACCCCGACACGGTCCAGGCGCAAATCCAGGGCGGTGTGATGTTCGGGATCAGCGCCGCGCTGTGGGGTGAAATTACGCTCGACAAGGGCCGCGTGCTGCAAAGCAACTTCCATAACTACCGGGTGCTCCGCATGAGCGAAGCGCCAGTCGTAGAGGTCTATATCGTGCCCAGCACAGAAGCCCCCGGTGGCCTCGGTGAGCCGGGCACGGCAGCCTTGGCTCCAGCGCTTGCAAACGCGGTGTATGCGGCGACCGGACAGCGCGTGCGCAAACTTCCAATCTCGTCGGGCGGTCTTAAAGACGCATAGGCGCGCTACATTCAAGCCCATGCAGGGCTTGCACCTCACCGCCGACCTCCACGATTGCCAGTGCACCGCGCACTGGCTGCTCGACGCCGAAGCATTGGGGGCGGCATGCGTCGAGGCCGTCGAAGCGGCGGGGCTGCAGTGCGTGGCCCGGCTGTTCCACACCTTTCCTGCCACCGAGCACGGCCCGGGCGGCGTGACCGCCACACTGCTCCTGGCCGAATCGCACTTGTGCCTTCATACCTGGCCCGAGCAACGCGCCGTGACGCTCGACGTCTACGTCTGCAATTTCGGCGGCGATCATTCGACCAAGGCGCACGCGCTGTTGAACGCGCTGGTCACCTTGATGGCGCCGCGCCATGTCGAGCGCCACGCACTGCAGCGCGGCGAAGTAATGGCCCTTTCCTCGTGAACGCGAAAACCGATATCCCGAAGGCGAACGCTGCGCCCAGAGCGGCGGCCATGATCCTGGCAGCCGGCCGTGGTGAGCGCATGCGGCCTTTGACCGATCACACACCCAAGCCGCTGCTCGAGGTGCATGGCAAGCCGCTGATGCAATGGCCAATGGAAGCGCTGACGCGCGGGGGGTTCGGCGACATGGTGGTCAACACCGACTGGCTTGGCGAACAGATTGCACGCCGCTTCGGATCACAGTCGTTGTTCGACGCTGTCGGCACCGCATCGATCGCGTACTCCGACGAGGGCCACGACTTCGGCGGCGCGCTCGAAACAGCCGGCGGCATCGTTCGTGCGCTGCCGCTTCTCGGCGATGTCTTCTGGGTGGCCGCGGGCGACGTCTTCGCGCCAGAGTTCGCGTTCACCCGGCAGGCCTTCGATCGGTTCGTCGCCAGCGGGAAGCTCGCGCATCTGTGGCTCGTGCCGAATCCCGCACACAACCCGAAGGGCGACTTCGGCATCGCCCCCGACGGCCGAGCGTTGAATCGAGCCATCGCCCCCGACGCTGCGTACACCTTCTCTACCATCGCCCTCTATCGGGCCGCCCTCTTCGCACCACCGTACTGCGGCATCCCCGCCGGGAATCCGGCCGGCATCAAAGCCCCGCTGGCCCCGATCCTGCGTGCCGCGATGGACAATGACCAAGCGAGCGCAGAGCTCTACACCGGACCCTGGACCGACGTAGGCACGCCCGAGCGACTCGCTGTTTTGAACCGCTGAATTGCACCGCCGGGTTGAACCGCTGACGACCACACGAGATGACGAAAGACACGCCATGACAGACACCTCGATCTACGCCGGCCGCCGCGCCCGCCTTGCCGCCCAACTCGGCCGCGACGGCATCGCCATCATCCCGACCGCACCTGAACGCCAGCGCAACCGCGACAGCGACTTTCTGTTTCGGCACGACAGCTACTTTTATTATTTGACCGGTTTTACCGAACCCAACGCCTGGCTGCTGCTGGCTGGCGACGGTCGTGCCACGCTGTTCAGCGCGCCCAAAGACCTGGAGCGCGAGATCTGGGACGGCTTTCGCCTCGGCCCCGACGCCGCGCCGTCCGCGCTCGGCATCGACGAGGCTTTTTCGGTCACCGATCTCGACGCCAAGCTGCCCAGGCTGCTCGAAAACAAATCGACGGTCTGGTATCCGTTCGCGACGCACAAGGGACTCGAAACCCGAGTCGACGGCTGGCTGCAGTCGGTGCGCGCCCGTGTCCGGTTCGGCGCGCTGTGCCCCGAAGAGCAACGCGATCTCTGCGGCCCGCTCGACGAAATGCGACTGGTCAAGGATGCGCATGAGCAGGACGTGATGCGCCGCGCCGCGCAGATCAGCGCGCGTGCGCACATCCGCGCGATGCAGCTCAGTGCCCGCATGCTGCGCGAAGGCAAGGAGGTGCGCGAGTACCACCTCGATGCCGAGCTGTTGCACGAGTTCCGCCTCGGCGGTTCGCAGTACCCGGCGTACGGCTCGATCGTGGCCGCCGGCGCCAACGCCTGCGTGCTGCACTACCGCGCCGACGTGGCGCCCGTGCATGCCGGCGACCTGGTCCTCATCGACGCCGGCTGCGAACTCGACAGCTATGCCAGCGACATCACCCGCACCTTTCCGGCCGACGGCAAATTCACCGGCCCGCAGCGCGCGCTGTACGACCTCGTACTGGCGAGCCAGGACGCGGCCGTGGCTGCAACCAAAGCCGGCAACCGCTTCAACGACCCGCACGAGGCGACAGTGAAGGTGCTCGCGCAAGGCATGCTCGATGTCGGCCTGCTCGATGCCAACAAAGTCGGCAGCGTCGACGACGTGATCGAAAAGCGTGCCTACTTTCCGTTCTACATGCACCGCACCAGCCACTGGCTCGGCATGGACGTGCACGACAGCGGCAGCTACGTCGAACCCACGCAGGTCGGCGAAGTGAGCGAGCGCAAAGACCCGCTGTCGAACGAAATCATCAAGAACCGGCCGAGCCGCATCCTGCATCCCGGCATGGTGCTGACCATCGAGCCCGGCATCTACGTGCGGCCGGGCGAAGGCGTGCCCGAGCGCTTCCACAACATCGGCATCCGCATCGAGGACGATGCGATCGTCACCGCGACGGGCTGCGAATTGATCTCGCGCGGGGTGCCTGTGAACGGGGACGAGATCGAAGCGTTGATGCGGGCTTAGGTCAGGACGCCAATGCGGCTTTCACCCGTGCTGCGACCGTTACGGGATCAACCGCCTTCAGCAGCACGCTCCCCCGCACGATCAGGTCGGCGCCGACCAGTATCTTCACGGCAGGATTGCTCATCTGAGACCGGGTTTGTTCGGCGAGCAGCGTGATGGCGAGATAGCCGATCTTTTGCTTGGAAACGTCGATAGTCGTCAACGGCGGGTCCATGGTTGCGCTCATCGGCAGGTTGTCGAAGCCGATCAAGGAAAGGTCCTGGGGAATCCGGATGTCGAACTCGCGCAATGCCTTGATGCACCCGTACGCAATGATGTCGTTGGTGCAGAAGTAACACTCCGGAACCGTTAGGCCGTCCTGCAGCTTTCGCAACATGTCTTGGTACGCGCCCTCGTAGGTCGAATCGACCGTGACGATATCGCGCGGACTGAACTTGAGGCCGAACGCTTTCATGCCCTCCACGAATGCTTCGCGGCGCAAATGAAAATTGATCGTCTTGACGTTGCTTGCAATGAAGCCGATTCGCCGGAACCCACGCTCCACGAAGTGCGACAGGATTTTGTAGACCGCGTCCTTGTTGTTCATGTTGACGAAATTGCACTCGAGCACGTCATAGAAGGTGTCGATGACGACGAGCGGAATCTCTGTGGCCTGAAATAGCTGAATATCCCCTTGCGTCAACTCCGTGCCCAACACCACCACGCCACTCAGGTTTGCGCCCGCAAGCGAGGCCACGACGTCCTTGATCGGCTGGCCCTCATGGCTCACGACCTCCAGCTTGAAGCCACGTTCGGTCGCGTGTTGGGACATGCCATCGATGTAGTCGGAGATAAAGGTGTTGTGGTCGCGGTTCACGGTGTGGCCGTGCTTGGCGATCTTTAAAAAACGCAAGGTGCCGACGTGACCCGCCTTCGCGGCTTTGGCCGGTTTCGGCATGTAGTTCAGCCCTGCCGCGGCCACTAAAACTTTCGCGCGGGTCTCGTCCGAGATTGCGCCTTTGCCGTTGAGGACGAGCGATACCGTGGCCGGTGAAACCTGGGCAGACAGGGCAATGTCTTTGATGGTCGGCGTCATGCGATCGGTGCTTTCCGTGTCCGCGACTTCTCGCGAACACAACTTTATTTTAGTAAATAGTAGCTGAACGACCCCGTTATCAACCAACTCTCCTCACTAACTTTTCAATTGGCTATGTTTTCAGTCGACTGATAGTTTGAGCATCTTCATTGGTAATCCACAAGGGTTTTTACCGATTCTTGACGTAGCTCGACGTCCTAGGATATTAACTAAACGTCAATAGATTTTAGCAAAGTGAGTGCCAAGCGCGATCCGCAACTGCTGTTCCTTGTCGGCATCAACCTCGTTGTGTTGCTGGCCGGAGCCGTCATGTCGCGCGGGGCTTTCATCGATCCGTACAACCTTCAGTCGATGGCTGGTCAGTTGCCCGAGCTCGGCTTGCTCGCAATGGGCGTGATGCTGGCAATGAGCTCCGGCAACGGCGGCATCGATCTGTCGGGCATCTCGTTGGCCAATCTGGCCGGCGTCACTTCGGCGTTGTTGGTGTCGCCACTGATCTCCGCCGATGACGCCCCGATGCTCTTCACGGCAGCCTTTACAGCGGTCGCCGTCGTGGTCGGATTGGTCGGCGGCATCGTCAACGGGCTTCTGATCGCACGAATCGGCCTGACTCCGATTCTGTGCACGCTGGGTACCCAACTCGTGTTCACCGGGCTGGCCGTGGTCTTGTCAGGTGGGCCTTCGGTCCGGGTCGGGAGTGCCGGGCCATTGATGGAAATCGGCAACGGACTGGTGTTCGGAGTGCCGATTTCGTTTTTGATCTTCTGCGGCGTCATGGTGTCGGTTGGCGCGGTGCTGAAGTTCAGCCCCTTCGGCATCCGCTTGTTTCTCATGGGCACCAATCCCAAGGCGGCGCGATATGCAGGGTTCGGACAGATCCGCCTGCTCGTCACGACCTACGGTCTTTGCGGCGTGCTTGCCGGAGTCGCGGGTGTGCTGATCGCTTCGAGAAACGTCAACGTGAAGTGGGACTACGGCCAGTCGTATCTGCTGATCGCGATTTTGATCACCGTCATGGCGGGCGTGAAGCCGGAAGGTGGCTATGGCCGGATGACTTGCCTCTTCCTGTCCGCGACGGCGCTGCAACTGCTGTCGAGCATGCTCAATTTTGCCGACGTGTCTAACTTCTTTCGCGACTGCGCCTGGGGCGCATTGCTTCTGGCGTTTCTCGCCATCAGCCGCTACGACATCGGCAGCCTTTTCAGACGACCGATTCGAGCCGTCACCTCCTCGATGCAGACCCCTCCTGCATCGAAGAATCTGTCCTGAGGGTTTAGAAATTGGAGACTCGCATGAAACGCATTTCTTTCAAGGCTTCCGTCATCGGAGCGGCATTGGTTGCCACCGTCGGCGTGCTTAACGCGCAAGACAAGCCCGTGATCGCGACCGTGGTCAAGATCAGCGGGATTCCATGGTTCAACCGGATGGACGTAGGCGTCAAGGAATTCGCCTCGTCGAACCCAACGGTCATGGCAAGCCAGAGCGGCCCCGCTACGGCCGACGCCGCACAACAGCTCAAGATCATCGACGATCTGGTCGCCAAAAAAGTCAGTGCGCTGGCCGTGGTGCCGATGGACCCGGCCGTCATCGAAGGCGTGCTCAAACGCGCCATGGACCGCGGCATCGTCGTGGTCACTCACGAAGCCGACAACCAGAAGAACACCAACGCCAACATCGAAGCGTTCGACAACGCGGCTTACGGCACGGCGTTGAACGAGAAGCTCGCCAACTGCATGGGCAAGCAAGGCAAGTGGACATCGTTTGTCGGATCGCTCGGAAGCCGCACCCATCTGCAGTGGGTCGACGCAGGCGCCGCGAATGCCAAGAACTATCCGGGCATGACACTGGTCGACGCCAAGAACGAGTCATTCGACGACGCCAACAAGACCTATGAGAAAGCCAAGGAGATCCTTCGCAAGCATCCCGATATTCGCGGCTTCCAAAGCTCCGCCGGCAACGACGTCCTGGGCATCGGACGCGCCATCGAGGAGGCTGGTCTGCAAGGCAAGGTCTGCCTGGTCGGGACTGGTCTGCCCAACCCCTCTGCCAAATTGCTCGACTCTGGCGCCATCACGGCGATTGGCTTCTGGGATCCAAAAGATGCCGGCATCGCAATGAACACCGTTGCCAAGATGCTGCTTGAAAAGAAGGCTTTGACCGATGGCATCAATCTTGGCGTGAAAGGCTACGAAAAAGTCTCGGTCACCAAGGGACCCGGAGCAGGATTACTGCTCGTCGGTAACGCCATGGTCATTGCCGACAAGGTGACTTACAAGAACTACCTGTTCTGATCCGGTAGAAGCAAAGCGGGCCAGACGATGGAACCACGGCAAAGCTCAGACGAGGTTGCGACTGCGCCCGCATTTCTTAAAGTACAAGGCATCCACAAACGGTTTGGGGGCGTGCATGCACTGCGTGGCATCGACCTTCGCATTGAACGGGGTGAGATTTATCACCTGCTCGGTGAAAACGGCTGCGGCAAGAGCACGCTGATCAAGATCATCTCGGGCGCGCAGCCGCCCGATGAAGGCGTCATCTGGCTCGACGGCACGGCGTTCAGTTCACTGACGCCGATCGAGTCGCTGACGGCGGGCATCGAAACGGTTTATCAGGACTTGTCGCTGATACCCAATATGACGGTCGCCGAAAATGTGGCCTTGTCGGAGCAATTGGTGCGCTACGGCGGCCGGCTGGCACGGCGCCTGGATCGCAATGCGATGCGATCGACAGCGCGCCGCGCCCTCGCCTCGGTCGATCTGGCGACGGACGAGGTGTTTCTGGACACGGTCGTCGCCGACTTGCCACTGGCCGTCCGGCAACTCCTGGCCATCGCGCGCGCCATCGCCACACGGGCCAAGTTGGTCATCATGGACGAGCCCACCACCTCGCTGACCCGAAAAGAAGTGGACAACTTGATCCGCGTGGTGGACGAACTTCGGCGAGAACGGGTGGCCGTTTTATTTGTGACCCACAAGCTCGACGAGTGCTATCGAATTGGCGGCAACGCCATCGTTTTTCGTGATGGGCAATGCGTGGCCCAAGGACCCGTCCACAGCTACTCGAAGTCCGAGCTCGGCCACCTGATGACCGGCAAGGTCATCGATGGAAGCCGATACCGGCGCGGCAGTCCAGATGGGCAGCTTTTGTTGCGTGTCGATAACCTTGGCTATGGAGACTCTTTTCGAGGCGTGAGTTTTCAATTGGCCCGCGGCGAAGTGCTTGGCATTACAGGATTGATGGATTCCGGGCGAAACGAGCTCGCATTGGCCATTGCCGGCGTGCTCGGTGCAACTTCCGGCACCATCAGCATGGAAGGAACGCGTGTCGCATTGAACCAACCGTCGGACGCGATCGAACACGGGATCGGTTACGTGCCGGAGGATCGACTGGCTGAAGGACTGTTCCTGGACAAGCCCATCCTGATCAACATGAGCGCACTGATCCTGGACCGATTGAAAAACCGCCTGGGGCTGCTCAACAGACCCAAGGCGCGATCGATTGCCGAAGGGCTGGTCGCCGAGCTGCGCGTCATGACGCCGAGTGTCGATCTCCCGGTGCAATCGCTTTCAGGCGGCAACCAGCAACGCGTTCTGATCGGGCGATGGCTCACGATCCAGCCCAAACTGCTGCTGCTCCATGGTCCGACCGTTGGTGTCGATGTCGGCTCCAAAGACACGATCTACAAAGCCATCCAGGCGCTGGCCGAAAAAGGAATGGCGCTCATCGTCATCAGCGACGATCTCCCGGAACTGCTGCAAAACTGCGACCGCATTCTGGTGATGCGTCACGGCCAGGTCGCGCGGGAATTTGCGGCCGCCGATGCCGACGAGGAAAGCCTGTGCGACACCATGGTGGCCGCACAACGAGAGACCGTTTCATGACACCGCCCAGCGTCGTGATCCTCACCTCGTCGGCACGCTTGCCGTGGCCGACCCGATTGCGGTTGCGCCTCGACCGGCGTCCCGAGCTTTTCACCTTGTTCCTGCTGGTATGTTTGTGTGCGTTCGTCGGGATTGCCAATCCGGACTTCTTCCAGGCCGCGACTCTTTTCGACCTCGCACGCTCGAGCGTGGTCACCGGGCTGTTTGCGCTGGGCGTGTTCGTTATTTTGGCGGCGGGTGGCATCGATGTGTCCTTCACGGCAATCGCCGCACTCTCGATGTATTCGGTCACGCAACTGGTGGTGACGCACTTCCCGAGCGCGCCACTGATACTGGTGTTCGCCGCCGCAGCGCTGGGCGGCGGCGTGCTCGGCCTGATCAACGGCTTCCTGGTCCACGAACTGAAAGCGCCATCGCTCATCGTCACCATCGGCACTCAGTACTTGTTCAGAGGATTTCTTCTGACCTTCATCGGTACGGCATGGGTCGCTTCGTTACCCGATCAAATGGACCATTTCGGCAAACTCGCCTTGATCGAGTTCGTCTCCGTACGCGGCACCAAAGCCATGTTGCCGGCGTTCTTCCTGGCGTTGCCTGCAGCCGCCGGCCTCACTTGGTGGATCCTCAATCGGACCCTCATGGGGCGCGCCATCTTTGCCACTGGCGGCAGTCGCGACGTGGCAGAGCGCCTGGGCTATAACTTGCGCGCGGTGCACTTCTTCATCTTTGCCTACACCGGCGCTCTGGCCGGGGTGGCGGGAATGATCCATGTCTGCAGCAGCCGAATGGCCAACCCGTTCGACCTGGTCGGGATGGAGATCGACGTCATCGCCGCGGTCGTGTTGGGCGGTGCGCGCATCACCGGTGGTACCGGGACAGTTACGGGCACTGTGCTGGGCGTGGTGCTGGTCGTGGTCATCAACAACGTACTGATCATGGCGGGCGTGCCGAGCACTTGGCAACGCCTCGTTGTCGGCGCCTTCATTCTGGTTGCAGGTGCGTTCTTTGTGGTGCGCCGCCGGCGTTGACCGTGCCAAGCGCAAGAACGAAAAACATAAGGAGAAGAATATGAAGAAGTTTTTAAACCAAGCTGAAGACTTCGTCGACGAAATGCTCGACGGCATCTACACCGCTCACCCAAAGCAGGTCGGCTTCGTGGCGCAGGACCGCCGATGCCTGGTGTCAACGCAGCCGCGTATCAAGGGCAAGGTCGGCCTTGCGACCGGCGGTGGCTCGGGGCACTTGCCGTTGTTCCTGGGCTTCGTGGGCGCGGGTCTGCTGGACGGCGCCGCTGTCGGCGGCGTCTTCCAATCGCCGAGCGCCGATCAGATGTACGAAGTTACCAAGGCCATCGATCAGGGTGCCGGCGTGCTCTATATCTACGGCAATTACACCGGCGATATCCTGAACTTCGACATGGCCACCGAAATGGCCGAAATGGAAAATATTCGGGTGTTGTCTGTGGTCGGCAACGACGACGTCGCTTCTTCGCCGCCAGGGCAGGAACACAAGCGGCGTGGTGTTGCCGGCACATTCTTCGTGTTCAAGGCAGCTGGCGCCGCAGCGAGCGAAGGCATGGCCTTGGACGAAGTCAAGCGCGTTGCCGAAAAGGCCAAGGCCAATACACGCACCATGGGCGTGGCACTGAGCAGCTGCATCGTGCCGGAGGTCGGCCACGCGACGTTTTCCATCGGTGAAGAGGAGATGGAAATCGGTATGGGAATTCATGGCGAGCCAGGCATTCGGCGCGGCCCGTTGTTGTCGGCCGACGCGGTGGTCGACGAGATGATGCGACCCATCCTGGCCGAGCGTCCACTGGGCAAAGGCGACGAAGTCGTCGTGCTGGTGAACGGTCTCGGCGCGACGCCCAAGGAGGAGTTGTACATCCTCTTTCGGCGAGTCTCGGGGATTCTGAAAGAGCGCGGAGTTTCAATCTTTCACACCTACGTAGGCGAGTTCGCCACCGCGATGGAAATGGCCGGTGCATCGATCTCTTTGCTCTATTTGGACGATGAACTCAAGCGACTGATTGCGGCGCCAGCGCAGTCTCCGTTCTTCATGCAGAACCCGTTGTGAGGCTTGCATGATGCAGCGCATTGGAAAGACCGATCTGGCCGGACTGTTCGAACGCCTGCGTGACGTTTTTGCCCAGCAACGCGCATTCCTGATCGAGCTCGATGGAAAGGTCGGCGACAGCGACTTGGGCATCACGATGAACAAGGCCTTCGCCGCTGCCTTCGTCTCGGTCCAGGCCAACACGGGCGATTCAATCGGCAAGACACTGCAGCTTGCCGGTATGGCGATCGCCAAGGCAGCGCCATCGACCATGGGCACGTTGACCGCGACCGGTTTCATGAGTGGCGGCAAGGCTCTGGGCGAGTGCCTCACCCTTTCCACTGCCGAATGGAGTGTGTTCTGGCGGGCCTATCACGATGCCGTGGCGCAGCGCGGCAAGGCGCAGCCGGGCGACAAGACGGTGGTCGATGTGCTCGGTCCGATTGCAGCCTCGCTCGAATCGTCAGCAAAGACGCAATCGCCGCTGCCGGATGCGCTGACGCTGGCAACCGAGGTCGCGGCGCAAGCACTCGAAGCGACCCGCACCATGGTGGCTCAGCATGGCAAAGCCGCCTGCTTCCAAGAGCAATCGCTGGGCCTGCAGGATGCGGGCGCGACGGTAGGGTTCCTGCTCATCGACACGCTGCGGGCCTTCGCCACGCAAGACGAAAGCATGAAATGAAAATCGCCATCATCGGCACCGGCGTCATGGGTACCGGGGTAGGGCTGACCCTCCTTAAAAAAGGCCACGAAGTGCGGTGCTACAACCGCAGCGCTGCCAACGCTGCGACTTTGAAAGACGCCTGAAGAGCCACTGTCTTCAAGAGTCGAGTCCTGCGAAGTGACCGCGCGTGAACGCCTCTTCGAAGATCGAATAGCCCGACCAGTCGGCATGCGCGAAGGCCAAGCGGCCGCTCGTGATGCGCTGTCGTTTTTCGCTTGCGCCCAATCGGTTCAGAAGTCCCGGCGTCGGCATGGCCATCGCATGCCCATAGCGGGTGATGTCGATGCGAGTGGCGAGCGAAGGCAGGTCCGGATGCGGCACCGACAGCTCGGCGAGCAGGTCGTCACGCCACCCGGCCCACGGCCGCTCGAGCAGCAGCTTTCGACCATCGCCGGTATCACTCGCGCTTGGACCTAACGGGCGGTACCAGCTCAGCACGGTCGGTGCGGGCGTCGGGTCGAGCGTCTGATGGCGCGCATCGACGTAGCCGAGGCCTCCGGTGCCGTAGACGAGGTTGTCCCAGCTCGGCGCAGCGCCGTGCCCGTTGTCGGCGAGCGGTGCGCGCAGGTGCACGTTGGCGACGAGCCACGGTGCGTAGCGCACGTTGGCCGCTGCGTTGCGAAGAACGGCAGGCGGGTTCTCGACCACACGTGCCGCGATGAAAACCGGCAACGCGACGATGCAACGTTCGGCCTCCCAGCGCACCATCGTTTTCGTCGCGGCATCGAATGCATCGACCTCGACGCCGGATCGCGATTCGGCAATGCGCGTGACAGCATGTGCCACTTTGATCCGGTCGCCGAGTGGCGCGACCAAACGACGCGCGAGCCAGGCATTGCCTTCGGGCCATGTCAACACAGCGTCGCGTTCTCCGCTGTCGTCGCCCGGCGCATGGAAGCCATGTCGACTCGCGAAGTAATGGATGCCAGCCCAGGCCGAGACGTGTGCGAGGCCAGCGCCGTAGTCGTCGCGGCAGCAATAGTCGAGGTACCAGCGCAGATGCGCGTCAACGAGGCCTTCGGGGTCGAGCCATGCCGCGAAGCTGACCGCATCGAGCGCCAGCATCTCGGGCGTCGCTGCGATCTTTGCCATGGGGATGGCGAACCGCGTCTTGCGCTGCAACGCTTCGACGCGTGAAGCAAAGAGTCTGTACTGCGCGAGCGTCGACTCGGTCACGCCATGCACCGGCAGCAGGCCTTCTTGCCACTCGCCTTGAAAGAACAGCCGCTCCTGTGGGCTGTGGCACAAGTTGCGCGCGTCGTATTCCCAACGGCCACTCACGCGCTTGCGCAGGCCGAGTTCTTCGAGCAGGTCTTGCACTTCGCTCGCGTCATCGCCGGGCACCGGCAGGTAGTGGGCACCGAGTGGGCAGGCGATGCCTGCCACCATGCCACCGCGGCTGTTGCCGCCAGCGCTGTCTTCGAGTTCCAGCAGCACGAAGTCATCGATGCCGGAGAGTCGCAGTGCGCGCGCGGCGGCCAGGCCCGCCACGCCGCCGCCAGCGATCACCACGCGCGTGCGGCGCACCGTTGTCGGCGCCGCATTCTTCAGCGCGCCATCGCGCAGCGCATGGCCCCGTGCCACGTCGATGCCGGTGAAGCCGCCCTCGATCGACAGCGGCGCGGCGCAGCCCGCGAGCGTCAGCGCACCCGCCGTCGCAGCGATGAAATCCCGGCGTTTCAATGCGCGACCACCTTGCCCCACTCGCTTTCGTAGGTGGTCACCAGGATCTGGTTCGACAGCCGGTTGACCTCGGTCGGCACGCGTGCCATGTCGAGTGGAAAGTCGAACATCAGCGGCAAGGTCGCCGCCGACAGAAAGCGCAAGCCGCCAGGCAACGTATCGGGTGCGCGCCACGGCCGGCGGCTCGCAATGATGAAACCCCATTCGCCAAAGCTAGGCACATGCACGTGATACGGCGTGGCCGTGAGCCCAACCGATTCGATGGTCGTCGCGACGGTCCAGAAACTCTTGCGCGCAACCAGCGGGGACGTGGTCTGGATCACTGCATAGCCGCTCGCAGAAAGCCGCTTTTCGAGCAGCGCGTAGAAGCTGTTCGTGTACAGCTTGCCGATCGCGAAGTTGGTCGGGTCCGGGAAGTCGACGACGATGACATCGAACATGTCTCCCGGCTGCTGCAGCCATTGGAAGGCATCGGTGTTGACGATCTTCACCTTGGGCGATTTCAGCGAACCGCCGTTGAGTGCGGCCAGCGTTTCATGGTCGGTGAAGAGCTTGGTCATGTTCGGGTCGAGCTCGACCAATGTCACCTGTTCGACCGACGGGTATTTGAGTATTTCGCGCACGGCCATGCCGTCGCCGCCGCCCAAGACTGCGACTCGCTTGGGTGCACCTTGCGCCGCCATCACCGGATGCACCAACGCCTCGTGATAACGGTACTCGTCGCGCTCGGCGAATTGCAGATTGCCGTTCAAGAACAGGCGATGCCCTAGCAGGCCACGCGTGACGACGATGCGCTGGTACGGTGACGTGTCGCTGAACACGATGCGGTCTTGATAGAACTTGTCTTCGGCGAGCGTCGTGATGTGGTTGGCGAACACGAAGGCCGTGCCGATCGCGATCAGCGCCAATGCACAAGCCGTTGCATGCGCACCGATGCCGCGCAGCTCATGGCGGAACAGCCAGAGCGCCCACACGGCCACCGCCGCATTCATGAAGCCGAACAGCAGGCCGGTGCGGATCATGCCGAGCTGCGGCACCAGCACCAGCGGAAAAGCGATCGATACAGCCAATGCGCCGAGGTAGTCGAAGGTCAGCACCTGCGACACCAGATCTTTCAGCAGCACGTTGCGCCGAAGGATGCGCATGACCAGCGGAATCTCCAGCCCGACCAGCGTGCCGACAATCATCACGAGCCCGTAGAGCAGCAGTCGAAACGAACCCGGCAGGTACGCGTTGGCGAGAAAGAGGATGGCCGGCAACGAGCCGCCGACGACCGCCACCAGCAGTTCGATGCGCAGAAAGTGCGCGGGCAACTGCCGATCGAAATAGCGCGAGAGCCACGAGCCCACGCCCATGGCAAACAGATAGGTGCCGATGATGGTGCTGAACTGCAGCACCGAGTCGCCCAGCAGGTAAGAACTCAGCGCTGCTGCGCTCAGCTCGTACACCAGCCCGCAGGCCGCGACGACGAAGACGCTGGCGAGCAGCGCGATTTCGACGGGCTGCGGGCCAGTCGAGCGAGGCCCGTTCAACGCACTGTCCGTCAATGAATCGCAGCGGCAACGATGATGCAGATGCCCAGGCTCATGGCGGCAACCACCAGCCCCAAGGCCACGTTGTGCTTCTCGACGATCTCGTGCCAGAGGTCGTAGGGCGTGAGCTTGTCGATGATCAAAAAGCACAGCCAGAAGATCAGCACGCCGATCAGCGCGAAGACCAGCGACGACAGGATCACGCCCGGCTTCAAATATTCAAATCCCATGATGAGGACCTCCGGAAAAAATGGGTGTCATTTGTGGCCACCACCACTCGAAAAACCGCCGTATGAGCCGCCCGAGCTGCGTGAGCCGCCCGACGAGCTGCTGCAAGTGCTCAGGATGATCAACAGAACAATGATCACCACACCGATCAGGATGATGGTGCCGCAGCCCAGGCCAGATCCCAACGCAGCACTCACCGGCAGCACGTCGCCGCGCTTGAACATGTCCTTCTTCGCGTCGAGCTTGAACGCGCTGGCCACCGTCGCGCTGTCGAGCTTGCCACCGGACGACCATGTCAGCTCGTTGGCCGAGCGTTCCATCGACAGCAGCGTGGCGCCGGCCGCGAAGTCGCGGTTGAAAGTCTTTTGTCCACGCTCGACCTTCCAGTAGAACTCGCCCGCCACATAGGTCGTCTCGGCGTTGTAGGCGTACTGCTGCTGAAAGCGCTTGCCCATGTACGTGGCAGCGGAACCGCTTTCGGCCATGGTGGGCGCGCCGGTGGTCGGCTGCACCATGCTCCAGCCGTCGGTCGCGTCGACCAGAAAGCTGAAACCGCGCTTCTTGTTGTAGAGCAGGTATTCGTCCCAGCCGAACATCTCGTCGTCGCCGGGCTCCTGCCCCATTCGATGCTGAAACCCAACCACCTGCCACGACGCGCCTTGCAGCTGCCCGAGTGCACCGAGCGCGATGAGCGGGCGCACCGGCTCGGCTTGCTCGGCGTGCTTCAGTCCACCGCCGATCCCCTGCGTCAGGTCGATGATGCTGTTGCACGCGCGGCAGGTGATGGTCTTGCTGTCGGCGAAGTTGACGGTGACCGGCGCGCCGCAGTTCGGGCAGTTGAAGCCGCGGCCTTTTTCTTCCTTGCCCGAGTCGTCCCGCAAGCCGGTGAGCTTCAGGTCGTCGAGCAACACAGACCGACCCAGGCTGGCCGCGGGCGGCACGCTGCCGTAGTCCAGGCTCAGCACCAGGCCCTGGTCGTTGCGCAGTTCGACCATCGCGAACGGTTTGCCGAGATCGGGCAGCTTCGGCAGCTCGCCTTGCGCCGACACCAGCGTCACTTGCTGGTTCGACGCGACGGTGTAGTTCTGGCCGTTGAACGCGGTGGTCGCGCCGACGACCAATGCTCCGGCCGACGGCGCCGGCTGCTTCAGCTCGTACGGCAGCGTGAAGACGTAGGCGCCGTTGTCTTCGCTGAGCGTGCCCGTGCGGTCGCCGTCGAGTTGCGCGATCCACTCGATCCAGCGGCCGCCTTCGTAGGCGTACTGCAGACGACCGACCAGCGTGAAGGGCTTGTCCTGGATGCGGCCCGCGGCAAAGAGCTGCAGCGGGCTGAAGTCGTCGAACAGCTCGGCCATTTTGCCGATGCGCGCCAGCGTGTCGCCCTGTCGCACGACAGTGCTCTGGCAATAAGCGCAAACGGCGAACGTCGACTGCGCCGACCGGAATTCGACCGGCGCGCCGCAGCCGGGACACGGCGCGCGGTAATAGCGCTGGCTGCCGGTATCGTCAGCCACGGAACACGCGCCATGGGGGCGCTGTCAGGACCATGTCGCGGGTCTAGACAAGCTTCTTGAGCAGGTCGGCCTTCTTGGCGTCGAACTCTTCCTGCGTGAGGATGCCCTTGGTCTTGAGCTCGCCGAGCTTTTCGAGCGTGGTCATGACATCGGCGGGGCTGACGACCGCGACCGACGATTGCGCAGCCGCTGCGGCAGCGCTCGCGGCGGCTGCGGCGTTGTTGTTCGGATTCAGGCCCTGCGCCAGGTTCTGCGCCATCACCTGACCGAGCGCCACACCGGCCCCCAGGCCCATCGCGTCGCCCGCGATGCCACCGCCGCTGGCCGAGCCCTCGGCAAACTTCGGAATCGCCTGCGCGGTCTGGTACTGCATGAACTTTCCCATGTCGTTGCCGACCATGCCCATGCCGATCTTCTGGTCGAGGATCTTCTGCAGCTCTTCCGGCAGCGACACGTTCTGCACCGTGATGTTCTCGAGCTTGATGCCGATCTTCTCGAACTCGGGCACGAGTTGCGCGGCCAACGCTTGCGCAAAGCTGATCTGGTTAGCCGCCAGGTCGAGAAACGGCACGCCGCTGGAGGCGATAGCGTTGCTGATGTTCTGCAGCACGATGCCGCGCAACTGGCCATCGAGATCGGTCACGCTATAGATGTCGCGCGTGCCCGAAATCTCGTTATAAAACAGCTTGGGGTCGGCAATCCGATAGCTGTAGTTGCCAAAGGCTCGCACACGCACCGCGCCGAAGTCCTTGTCGCGGATCGTGATGGGCTGCGGCGTTCCCCACTTCTGGTCGATCTGCTGGCGCGTGCTGAAAAAGTAAACGTCGCTCTTGAATGGCGACTCGAAGAGCTTGTCCCAGTTCTTCAGGTACGTGAGCACCGGCAGCGTCTGCGTGGTGAGCTTGTACATGCCGGGCCCGAAGACGTCGGCGACCTTGCCCTCGTTCACGAACAGCGCGATCTGCGATTCGCGCACGGTAAGCGAGCCGCCGTTCTGGATTTCCATCTCCGCCATCGGGAAGCGCCAGGCCAGCGTGCCATCGCCGGTCTCGGTCCACTGGATGATGTCGATGAACTGTTTCTTGATGAAATCCATCAGCGCCATGGTCGCTCCTCGTCCGGAATATGCCGGGGTGGTTTTTGACCTGGGGATATTGCCACATTGCCCCGCACGGCCACACGGATTTCGGGCGTGCTCGGCTCTGCCATGCGGCCTATGTCCGGCGGGGTCGGGGTCTACAATCGGCGCCCCCAGAAGAAGCGCGATTGCAGCGCAGCCCAAGGAGCCCAGGCCCATGTTCGAATCGACCCCCGCCACCCCGTCCGCGCCTTCTGCCGAGGACAAACGCGCCGAGCTGCGGCGCGCCGCGCTGGAGTATCACGAGTTCCCGGTGCCCGGCAAGATCGCCATCGCGGCGACCAAGCAAATGGTCAACCAGCGCGACCTGTCGCTGGCGTATTCGCCTGGCGTCGCCGCCCCGTGCGAAGAAATCGTCAAAGATCCGCTCAACGCCTTCAAGTACACCTCGCGCGGCAATTTGGTCGGCGTAATCACCAACGGCACCGCTGTGCTCGGGCTCGGCGACATCGGCGCGCTGGCTTCCAAGCCGGTGATGGAGGGCAAGGGCGTACTCTTCAAGAAGTTCGCAGGGGTCGATGTGTTCGACATCGAGATCGACGAGAAAGACCCTGCCAAGCTGGTCGAGATCATCGCGTCGCTGGAGCCGACCTTTGGCGCCATCAACCTCGAAGACATCAAGGCACCCGACTGCTTCTACGTCGAGCGCGAGCTGCGCAAGCGGATGAAGATCCCCGTGTTCCACGACGACCAGCACGGCACCGCGATCACGGTTGCCGCCGCAATGCTCAACGGCCTCAAAGTCGCGGGCAAAGACATCGGGCAGGTCAAGCTCGTCACGTCAGGCGCCGGTGCCGCCGCGCTCGCCTGCTTGAACTTGCTGCTCAAGGTCGGCCTGAAGCGCGAGAACGTCTACGTGACCGACCTTGCGGGCGTCGTCTACGAAGGCCGCACCGAGCTGATGGACGACGACAAACGCCAGTACATGCAGAACACCGAAGCGCGCTCACTGTCGGACGTGATCGAAGGCGCGGACGTGTTTCTGGGCCTCTCTGCAGGCGGCGTGCTGAAGCCGGCGATGGTCGCCAAGATGGCGCCCCGCCCGGTGATCTTCGCGCTGGCCAATCCCAACCCCGAGATCGCACCGGAAGACGCGCATGCGGTGCGCGACGACCTGATCATGGCGACCGGCCGCACCGACTACCCGAATCAGGTCAACAACGTCCTGTGCTTCCCGTACATCTTTCGTGGCGCGCTCGACTGCGGCGCGACGACGATCACCGACGAGATGGAAATTGCCGCAGTGCGCGCGATCGCCGAGCTGGCGCAAGCCGAGCAGAGCGAACGCGTGGCCGCAGCGTACGTTGGCGAGAAGCTCAGCTTCGGCCCCGAGTACCTGATCCCCAAGCCCTTCGATCCGCGGCTGATGATGAAGATCGCACCGGCCGTGGCGCAAGCTGCGGCCGACAGCGGCGTCGCGTCGCGCCCCATCAAGGACATGGACGCCTACCGCGACAAGTTGCAAAGCTTCGTCTACGCGTCGGGCACGACGATGAAGCCGATCTTCGACGCCGCCAAGCGCGCGACGAAAAAGCGCGTGGCATTTTCGGAGGGTGAAGAGGAGCGCGTGTTGCGCGCCGTACAGATCGTGGTCGACGAAGGCTTGGCGCGGCCGACGCTCATCGGTCGGCCGTCGATCATCGCGCAACGCATCGAGAAGTTCGGGTTGCGACTGAAGGAAGAGCTCGACTACGACATCGTCAACGTCGAGCAAGACCACCGCTACCGCGACTTCTGGCAGACCTATCACCGCATGACCGAGCGCGAAGGCACGACGGTGCAAACCGCGAAGATCGAGATGCGCCGGCGACTGACGTTGATCGGCGCGATGCTGCTGCACAAAGGTGAGGTCGATGGCCTGATCTGCGGCACTTGGGGCACGACGCACACGCATCTGCATTACATCGACCAGGTGATCGGCAAGCGACCTGGCGGATGCGAGAGCACGCCGCAGGACGTGCCGGTCTATGCCTGCATGAACGGCCTGCTGCTGCCGGATCGCCAGGTGTTCCTCGTCGACACGCACGTCAACTACGACCCGAGCCCGGAAGAACTGGCCGAAATTACGACCATGGCGGCGGAGGAAATGCTGCGCTTCGGGCTCAAGCCCAAGGCCGCGCTGCTGTCGCATTCGAACTTCGGCACCAGCAACGAGCCCAGCGCCCTCAAGATGCGCAAAACACTCGCGCTGCTGCGCGTGCAAGCGCCCTGGCTTGAAGTCGACGGCGAAATGCACGGCGACGTGGCTCTGGACGGCAAACAGCGCGACGCTGTCATGCCCCACAGCGCGTTGGCGGGAAATGCCAATCTGCTGGTGTTCCCCAACATCGACGCAGCCAACATTTCATACAACCTGCTTAAAACGGCAGCAGGCGGCAACATCGCCATCGGCCCGGTCCTGCTGGGTGCGGCCAAACCTGTGCATATTCTGACGGCGAGCGCGACGGTGCGCCGCATCGTCAACATGACGGCGTTGACAGTCGCCGACGCCAACGTCGAAAGATAAGGCGCTGCACCGAAAGCGGGCGCCAACTTAGCGGCGCACTGCAGTCTTTGTACCCTGCTCAATCTTTGAGCAGGGTACTTGCTATTTGTGCCGAGCTGGTGCACACTGGCGGGCTTGAATTTTCGGGTTAACCCCAAGGTTAATCCACCAATTCGACTCCCGCTCTTTTCCCTCTGGTGCCCCTGGCGGTCACTGTCCAGTCAATGGCCTCGATCACGTTTTTTGCCTCGAAGTTTGCGTTCACCGGCTTGTTGCTGGCGGCGTTGGCGACGGGAACATCTAATGTCGAAGCCCGCGATTGGTTCGGTCGCCTAGCCGGTCAATCCGCGAAGGAATCGATTGCACTGACCGAACTGCCGACGCAGGGTCAGCGAACTTACGAATCAATTTTGAACGGTGGCCCGTTTGCTCACGACAAAGACGGCATGGTTTTCGGCAACCGAGAACGCCAGTTACCCACAGCCCGTCGCGGAAACTACCGCGAATACACGGTCGAAACCCCGGGGTCGCGTGATCGCGGCGCCAGACGAATCGTCTGCGCAGGTGAGCGCAGGACGCCCGACACCTGCTGGTACACGGCAGACCACTATGCAAGTTTCCGGCGCATCGTCCCATGAAGACCGCATGAACGATGAACTGTTGAGGGGAGCGACGCCTCGAAGCGTCATGACGAAAGAAGACATGTTGACGACAACTATGGAAAGACCAACGGAGATGACCTTATCCCTTCGTTCCGTGCGACCGAACATCGTGCAGTCGATTCGCGCATTCCGCGTCAACGATCTGCAGGAAGCAGCGCACGCGGCGGGCCAGCACTTTCTCTATGCGAATCTGGGCAACGCCCAGACCAAGCAGGACGTGCTCGACCTGATTGCCCAGCAGTTCACCTTCCCGGCGCATTTTGGGAAGAATTTCGACGCGCTGTACGACTGCATGACAGACCCGTTGCATAAATCGGGCCCGCAGCCCGGTTTCATCATCGTGCTCGAGCAGATTCCGGCCAACGCCAAGTTCGACAAGGAAGCACGCGAGCAACTGCTCGATATCTTCCGGGACGCCTCGGACTACTGGGGGGATCGAAAGATACCCTTCAGGTGCTTTTATTCTTTTCTGTAGCCCGTTCTGCACACACCAGCCAAGCAGAACGGGCGAAAGAGGCTTCGCAGGGCACCGACGTGCTCTCGGGCATCGACCTCACCGTCGACCCCACAGCGGAAAAGATGCCGACCGACAAACTCGTCGATGTGTCGCCACTGGCGCTGCGTATGAGCAGCCCATTCAACTCCAACTATTGGCTTTCAGCTGCCTGAAGGCGGCCATAGAGGCAGCAAGAGAAAAGCCCGCAATGCGGGCTTTTCTCATTGTGTGACTTTCGTCGCATAGTCTGGTGGCACCGCCTGGGCTAAAGCCACGTATTCCGCGACGGGTACTTCTTCAGCGCGGCGCTGCGCATCGAACCCGCCTTCGAAGCCATGCGTCTCCAGCCATTTGCCCAATGTGTGGCGCATGATTTTCCGACGCTGGCTGAAGGCCACCTGGACGATCTCTCCGAGCCGCTTGACATCGACTGCCGGCGGAATGGCCAGCGGCACCATGCGCACGATAGCGCTGTCGACGCGTGGCGGCGGATCGAAGCTCTCGGGCGGTACGAACAGCACGTTGGTCATTTCGTAGCGCCACTGCAGCATCACGCTCAGGCGGCTGTAGTCGGACGTTGCCGGCTTGGCGACCATGCGATCGATCACTTCCTTTTGCAGCATGAAGTGCTGGTCAACCACCCGATGCGCCGAATCAAGCAGGTGAAACAGGATCGGCGTCGAGATGTTGTACGGCAGGTTGCCGACCACGCGAAGCCCCGTTGCCGGCGGCACCGCCAAGCGATCGGCCAAAGCACCGAAATCGACCTTCAACACATCCGACTCGATGACGTCGAGCTGACCATGAGCGCGCAACCTCACTGCCAGGTCGCGATCGAGCTCGATCACGGTAAGACGACCGAGACGCTCGACCAGCGGCTGCGTGAGTGCAGCGAGACCTGGGCCGATCTCGACCATGGCGTCACCCGGCTGCGGCGCGATCTCGTGCACGATCGCATCGATGATCCCGCCGTCGGTCAGAAAGTGCTGGCCGAAGCGCTTGCGCGGGATGTGCTTCACATCAACTTTGCGGCGGTTCGCGGTACTCGACGTACGCGCGGGCACGGACTTCTTGCGCCCAGGTTTCGAATGCTTCGTCAGCCTTCTTCTCACGCAACTCGGCACGCGCCGTTTCACGCTGCTCGGCCTGGCTGAGCTTGGATTCGCGACGCCCCTCGACCTGGATAAGGTGCACCCCAAAACGCGAGACCAGCGGGTCGCTGATCTGGCCGGGTGCCAACCGATCCATCGCTTCTTCGAACTCGGGCACGAACTGACCCGGTCGCGACCAGCCCAGCTCGCCGCCGTCCTTCGCGCTGCCATCTTGTGAGTTGTCGCGCGCCAAGGTCGCGAAATCAGCCGATCCGCTCTGGATGCGGCGCTTGTACTCGGCCAGTTTGGCCACCGCGTCAGTCGTTGGGACCTTGGGGTCGCTGCGCAGCAGGATGTGGCGCACTTGCGTTTGCGTGACCACGCCTTCGGCGGACCCGGCCTCGCCCTTGGCAAGCACCTTGATCACATGAAAACCAGCGCCCGAACGAACTGGCCCGGCAATGCCGTTGACCGCGACCGATTGCGTCGCCTCGACGAACAACGGCGGGTATTTGTCGGCGCTGCGCAAGCCGATGGCGCCGCCATTCACGCGTTCCGGAGAATCCGACAGGTCGCGTGCCAGTTTGGCGAAGTCTTCGCCCGCCTTGGCACGCTGCGCAATGCCCTGTGCCTTTTGCTGTGCCTTGGCGACATCCGCCGCGCTGGCACCGTCCGGCACCGCGACCAGCACCTGCGCCAGATTGATATCGGGTGCATTCGCTTTCGGGCTCAGCTTTTGCTCGCGCAGGTACTGGTCGACATCCAGGTCGGTGATCTTCAGCTTGTTGTCGACTTCTCGGTCGCGCAGACGCGTCAGCGTCAGCTGATTGCGCAGGTCGCTACGGAACTCGTCGAGCGTGATGCCATCGGCCTGGACGCGGGCGCGCAACTCGCTCAGGCTGAGCTGGTTCTGGCGCGCCACGGTCTGCTCGGCCTGCTCGATCGCGACATCGTCGACGTTGACTCGCGTCTCTTTCGCGAGCTGCAATTGCGCACGCTCCAGGACAAGCCGCTCCAGCACCAGGCGCGCAAGTTCAGCTCGCGGCACGCGCTCGGCCTCAGCGTTTTCTTTCAACACGCGAGACATCCGCGACTGCACTTCGGTGTTGGTGATCGGCTCCGAATTGACCAGCGCCACGATGTACTCCGCCGAGCGCTGCACGGCCGGGCCGGACGCCTTCGCTGCGGGTGCTGCCGCACCCGGTGCGGGAGCCACACGCGGGCCGGTACGCATGATGTCGGTGATGCCGCGACCGCTTGGGCGAAAGCCTTGCGCCTGTGCGCTGGACGTAACGACCAATGTCGCAAAACAGGCCAGAGTAAGGGTGGATCGGATGTGGTTCATGGCAGATGTCCTGGCAGATGGCTCAGTCGTAATTGGTGAAGCGGCTCGCGCCGGGATGGGGCGCGCGCAAGGGTTGATAACGCTGAATGTTTTGCGTCAGTGTGCGCAGCGGGCTGGTGCCCACACTGGCAAAACCGACGAACTCGAGCTGGAACATGAGCCGCGTACCCGCTGAGACTTGGCCGGTGCTCAAACGTTCCAGCACCACGCGGCCGATCCAGCAGCAGCCGTCATATTCGAAGCCGAGCACGCCATCGGTCAAGGTCTTGTCCTGGATGCTGTAGTTAAGGCGGCCGACCGCATACCAGCGCCCACCACCCGCACCGCGCCCCGGCCCCAGGTCTTTGCCCTTGTCGCCCCACAGGTCGTTCAGCGGCCACTGAAAGCCGACGTCGATCGACTTGTTGCCGTCGCTACCGCCGGCCGTCGTCGGCGCCTGGAAGCGGTATGACGCAGTGAGGTTGTGATACTGCTCCGGGCTGTAGCGTGCCGTGACCGCGGTGCGCACCGAACGGTGCGTGTCGGCGTTGTACTGGAACGTCGTGTCCAGGCTCCATTTCGACGTCCAGTTGATCTGGGCGCCCAGCAGCAGATCGCTCACCCCGGCCGGCGAGGCGACAGACGCAGCAGTCGATCCGGTGGCGGGCAGCGTCACGTCCTGGTCCCGGATGCGATACCGCTGTGCGATTCCGAAGCGCGCGGCCTCTGCACCGGTGTCGGCGTCGTACAGGCGCGTGGTCAGGCCGACCGTGAGCGCATTGGTGGCCGACACCCGGTCGTGCCCTGAAAACTCGTTCTCGGTGTAGACCGTCGCAAAGTTGAAGTCGTTGGACGCGCTGTCGTAGACCGGCAGATTGCTCTGGTTGCGGTACGGCGTGTACACGTAATAGGCCCGTGGTTCCAGCGTCTGCCGGAAGGCACGTCCGAAGAAATTGGCATCGCGCTCAAAGATCAAGCCGCTGTCGAGGCTGAAGGTCGGCACCGTACTTGACGCGCTGGTCGAGCCGTTGGCCAGCGCTGAGTCGAGCTGGTAGCTGGCGGTGTGCAGCTTGAGCTTGGGGATGATGAAACCGCCCGACGACAAGAGCGGCCGGCTGATCTCGCCCTCGGCGAACACGCGGTCGCCGTTGGGCTGCAGCTGCACCGACGGATCGGCCCTGAAGCGCGTGTAGTCGGTCGCCAGCTTGATGTCCAAGCCGTGCCAGTCGTACTTGGCATAGTTGGCGGTGATCTGCGGCAGTCGATCGTACGGGGGCGTGATGGTCGAGGCGTCGTACTGCAGCGTCTGGTACTTGGTCGCGCCGAAAGCGCCGCTCCAGTCGTCCTTGCTCCAGTTGAGCGCGCCATTGGTCGCCAGCAGACGCGAGGTCAGCGACGGAGTGCGCGTGAAATCGCGCCAATAGTTGTCGTCGCTCACGCGGTTGATGTTGAACACCATGCCGAGCGAATCCAGCTCGAAAGGCTTGGGATCGAAGGTTTGCTCATGGTGCGTCCAAAGACCCCAGCGCTTGCGATCGCGCAGCTCGTCCGTCGGCATGTAGTCGAAGCGGATCTGGCCGGAGTACTTGTCCTCGAGGTATCGAAATTCGCTGCCCAGATTGACGCCGCGCTTGCTCATCAGGTCCGGATAGAAGGTCGCATCCCGGTTGGGCGCGATGTTCCAGTAATACGGCGCCGTGATGTCGATTCCGTTGACGCTGCTGATGCCCACCGTCGGTGGCAGGAAGCCGGTCTTGCGATCGTTGTTGAGCGGGAAGCTCATGGACGGCAAGGCCGGTGTGCTGATGCCCATGAAGCTCAGCCGTGCATCGGTCGCCACGCCGACGTTTTCTTCGGAGTCGGTGGTGAGCGTCGCCGCGGTCAGGAGCCAGGCCGGCATCCAGCCGGGATAGTCTTCGCGCCGACACGTGGTGTATGTCGCCTGGCGAGCGACCGACACGTTGCTGTCGACGAAATCGATTCGCTCGGCGTCGCCATGGGCACCCGTGGCGAGGAATCGATAACGCACGTTGTTGAAAAAACCCTCGAAGGTTTCGAGCTTCAACTCGAGCTCGGGGCCCTCGTAGACATTGCCCGCCTGATTCACGCGAACATTGCCACGGGCCTTGGCCAGATCGTCCGGCTGGTAGTACTCGAGGCGGTCGGCGTTGATGACGGTGTCGCCCCGTCGCATCGAGGCATGGCCTTCGACGATCGTTTCAAGATCGGGTCGGCCCGAAAGCTTGTCGCCATCGACAAAGCTCGGGAGCTGGCCCCGCTCGGCTGGCGGCAATGTTTCGGTGAGCTGCGGCGTGCGCTTGAGCATGAGCGGCGGATCGACGGCGGGCGCATCCTGCGCCAGCGCGCCGTGCGCATGCAGCAACGCAAGTGACAGCGCGGCCAGAGGCAGCGGCGCGCGGCGACGACGCCACATGGCTCGTTTCATTTCAGGCATCGGCACGGTGCAAGGGTTCGTCGGGAAACGGCGCAACTGGGCCGGTGGTTGCAGGGAGGTCGGCTGCGCGGCTGCGAGTCGGATTTGTAGAATCGATTATCCATGACAGCCTCCTCGTCTCCCGCCCCTGAAAACACGACCCCGGTACAACCGTCGCAGCCCTTCGAAGCTGTCGATGCGATCGTCTGGCCAGACACGGCTCGGTCCGCGGCCTTCGACGGCTGGCTGGCGAGCCTGGTGACAACACAACGGTTGCGTCCGGACACCGTCCGCCTCGCATCCGCCGATGCGAGCTTTCGCCGGTATTTCAGGGTCGACACTGCCGACGGCACGACACGCATCGTGATGGATGCACCGCCCGAAAAAGAAGACAGCGCCCCCTTCGTGAAGGTCGCTGCCCTGATGCGCGAGGCCGGCGTGACAGCGCCCGCGGTGCTCGAGTGGGATCAAAGGTACGGCTTTCTGCTGCTCGACGATCTGGGCCACCGCACGATGCTAGACGTCGTCGACCCGGCGAACGCCAACGCCAGCCGGCCGCTATACGACGAGGCGATCGACGCGCTGATCCGCTGGCAGCTCGCATCGCGCCCGGACGTACTGCCGCCCTACGACCGCGCCTTGCTCGAACGCGAGCTTGCCCTTTTTCCGCAGTGGTACATCACGCAGCACCGCGGCATGGCGATCACCGGCAAGTTGCAGGAGCGGCTGGAACGCAGCTTCAAGCTCATCGTCGAGAGCAACCTGGCCTCGCCCAACGTCTATGTGCACCGCGACTTCATGCCGCGCAACCTGATGGTTCGCGACGGTGCAGCAGGCGGCTTGCTCAATGCTGCCAATGACATCAAGGGCGGTACGCGCCTTGGTGTCCTGGACTTTCAGGACGCGGTCTACGGCCCGATCACCTATGACATCGCCAGCTTGTTGCGCGATGCTTTCCTGAGCTGGGATGAAGCGTTTGTGCTCGATGTCACCGTGCGCTATTGGACCGCCGCCCGCAAGGCCAAGTTGCCGGTCGATGCCGACTTCGGCGCCTTCTATCGTGCGGTCGAGTGGATGGGTTTGCAACGCCACCTGAAGGTCGCTGGCATCTTCGCGCGCCTCACCTTGCGCGACGGCAAGCCGAAGTACCTGGCCGACACGCCCCGCTTCATCGCCTACATTCGCGCCACTGCGGCCCGGTACATGGAACTGACGCCACTGCTGCGCGTGATCGACGAAGTCGAAGGCAACACGGCTTTGTCCGGCTTCGCGTACGGCCGCGTCTGAGATGCCACGGTTTCATTGTTCGGTACCGTTGAGTGCCCGTGTATCACTGGACCTGCCAGCAGGCGCTGCGCGCCATGTGCAGGTGCTGCGCATGCAGCCTGGCGATGCGCTGACGCTGTTCGACGGCGTCGGCGGCGAGTACGACGCGACGGTCGAGCGCATGGGCCGCAGCGATGTTGCAGTCATGGTCGGCGACCATCGTTCGATAGAGCGCGAAGCAGCGCGTGCCGTGCATCTTGTCGTCGGCATGCCAGCCAACGAGCGCATGGACTGGCTGGTCGAAAAGGCAACCGAATTGGGGGTCGCGAGCATCCAGCCGCTGATGACGGCGCACGGCGTGCTGCGCCTGGCCGGTGAACGTGCCGACAAGAAGCGCGCGCATTGGGAAGCCATCGCCATCGCCTCGTGCGAGCAATGTGGACGCAACCGCGTGCCGGTGATCCATCCGGTCCGGTCGTTCGCTGCGTGGCTCGGTTCGATGCCTTCAGAAGCGGCGCCGGCGGATGCACCGGCACGCTTCGTCCTCAGCCTGGCGGACGGGACGCGTCCCTTGAACGCCGTGCTTCCGACGATCGGTGGCCGCGACGCACTGGTCTTGAGCGGGCCCGAAGGCGGCCTGAGCGGCGGCGAAGAGCAAGAGGCAATTGGGCACGACTTCATGCCGGCCACGCTCGGTGCACGCGTACTGCGCGCTGAAACCGCAGCGCTGGCGGCATTGATGTTGTTGTCCGACGCATCCGAAGCCCGCTAGGCCCCTCAACCCTGTTCCGCCCGTTCCTCCGATGCTTGCCCTCAAACTTCGTCGCCTCGCTTCTGTCACTTCCGCAATCGCGCTCCTTTGCTCGAGCGCGCTTCACGCCCAAGGCTTCAATGCCGTGGCGCCAACGCCGCTGCAGGTGTCACCCGCCGTCGACAAGGCGTTCGAACAACTGATGGCCTCACAGGTCATCAAGCAGTTGCTCGAAGCGGTGCAAGCCGACCACACCCGCTCGATCGAAGACCTGAAGATGCTGACCGAGATTGAAGCGCCGCCCTTCAAGGAGCAGAAGCGCGCCGAGGCTTATCTCGCACGCATGAAAGCACTCGGCCTCGCCGATGCACGCATCGACAGCGAAGGCAACGTCGTCGGCCTGCGCAAAGGCACCGGTAACGGTCCCAAGCTGTTGATCTCGGCGCACCTCGACACGGTGTTTCCGGCTGGCACCGACGTCAAGGTGAAAGAGCGCGACGGCAAGCTCTACGCGCCCGGTATTTCAGACGACGTACGCGGCCTGTCGGTGCTGCTGTCGTGGCTCAAGGTACTCAACGACAACAAGGTGCAGACCGTCGGCGACCTGCTCTTCGTCGGTAATGTCGGCGAAGAAGAGCTCGGCAACCTACGCGGCATGAAGCACATTTTTGCCGAGCATCGCGACATCGACGGCATGGTCGGCCTCGAGCCGGCACCCGATGGTGCTGTGCTCGTGCTGGGCACCGGCAGCCATCGCTATGAAGTGACCTTCAAAGGTCCGGGTGGGCACAGCTACGGCGCCTTCGGGCAGGTGCCGAGTGCCATCCACGGCATGGGCCGCGCCATCGCCAAGATCGCCGACATCCAGACGCCGAGCGTGCCGCGGACGACCTTCACTGTTGGCACCGTGGGCGGCGGCACCTCGGTCAACACCATTGCGCCCGACGCGCGCATGGCGATCGACATCCGCTCCGATGCGATGGCGCCGCTGCTCGAAACCGAGAAGAAAATCCTGACCGCTATCGACGAAGCCGTCGTTGCGGAGAACAAGCGCTGGAACGTCGACACGCTGACCGTATCGACCAAGCTCATCGGCGATCGCCCGGGTGGCCGCACACCGGGCGATTCGGTCATCGTCGAAGCAGCAGTGCGATCGAACACCGCCTTCGGCCTCAAGACGCTGATGTCAGGTGCGAGCACCGACGCCAATGTGCCGATGTCTCTCGGCATTCCCGCCATCGTCATCGGCGGCGGCGGAAAGACCGGCAACTTTCATGCGCTGTCGGAATGGATCGACGTCACCGATGCGTGGAAGGGTGCGCAGAACTCGCTCTTCACCGTGCTCGGGCTGGTCGGCGTGCAAGGCGTGAGCGAACCACTGCTGGCAAAGCGCCCGCCCCGGACGGCTGTCGTCGGTCAGGCAACGGCGCCGAAGTAATTGCAGCAAGACGGCGCGCCCGGTAGGGAAAAGACAGTTTCCTTTATTCCGCGCGTCAACCGACAATGCCAGCAGTTCTGTCACACGCACGAGGGGAAACTCATGGGATTGTTCGATTCGATAGTCGGTCAGGTGTTGGGCGGGTTGCCGCAGTCGCAGTCGGCACCGCAGGGCGGCATGCCTGCCGGTGGCATGCCCATGGGTGGCGGCCTAGGCGGGATCGGTGACCTCGGCGGTTTGGCCGGTGCACTCGGCGGCCTGCTCGCCAACAACGGGTCGCAAGGCGGACTCGGCGGCCTGGTCTCCAAGTTCGAGCAAGCCGGCCTCGGCGATGTCGTCGGCTCGTGGATCGGCAAAGGCGACAACGTGCCGATCTCTGGCGGTCAGCTCAACGACGTGCTCGGCAATGACACCGTGGCGAGCATCGCCAGCAAGTTGGGCATCAACGCGGCGACGCTGTTGCCTCTGCTGGCGACCATGCTGCCGCAGTTGATCGACCATCTGACGCCGCACGGACAAGTACCCGCTCAGGGCTTAGGCGAGCACGACGATTTGCTGTCATCGTTGAGCGGATTGCTTCAAAAGGGCTAGCAAAGAAGCCTGCAGGTTTCATCGCAAGTTGAGCGCTCGGGAGGGCGCTCTTTTTTTGTCTATTGCGATCAGGCGGTCGCAGTGGCACCTGCCGCATGCGCGGCATGCGCCACAGGCAATGCGGCGATGACTTCGGCCACGGCTGCCGTCAGCTTCTTCGCATACGGCACATGCAGGAACTCGTTGGGCCCGTGCGCGTTGCTCTTGGGGCCGAGCACGCCGCACACCATCATCTGCGCGGTCGGAAAGCCCGCACTCAGCATGTTCATAAGCGGGATGGTGCCGCCCTGCCCGATGTAGCCGCACGGCGCGCCGAAGTGCGCCTGGCTCGCCGCGTTGAGCGCCTGCTCGAACCACGGCGTGATGGCAGGTGCGTTCCAGCCGGTGGCGCCGCCACCGTGCTCGAAGGTCACCTTGGCCTGGTACGGCGCGTTGTCTTCGAGCAGCGCCTTCATTTCCGCAACCGCCGCACCGGCATCGACCAGTGGCGGGAGGCGCAGCGACAGCTTGAACGCGGTGTAGGGACGCAGCACGTTGCCCGCATCTTTGAGCGCCGGAAAGCCTTCGGCCCCGGTCACGCTCAAGGTCGGCTTCCAGGTGCGATTGAGCAGCGCCTCGAGCGGGTCGGTGGTGGTCGGCAGGGCGAAGGCGGTAGAGCCACCGCAGTCGTAGTGCGCCCATGGAAAGCGCTTGTAGACTTCTTCGCCGAGGATCGCGGCTGTCGCCTTGGCTTGCGCCAGCCGGTCTGCCGGCACTTCGCAATGAAAGCTGGCCGGCAACATGCGACCGGTGGCGCTGTCTTCGAGCCGGTCGAGTACCTGCCGCATGATCCGAAAGCTCGACGGCACCAGGCCCGACGCATCGCCGGAGTGGATGCCTTCGGTCAGCACTTCGACCTTGAGCGTGCCGCTGGCCATGCCGCGCAGCGACGTGGTCAGCCAGAGCTGGTCGTAGTTGCCGGCGCCGGAATCCAGGCAGATCACCAGCCCGACTTCGCCGAGCCGATCTTTCAGCGCGGTGACGTAAGGCAGCAGGTCGTACGAGCCGCTTTCTTCGCAGGTTTCGATCAGGCCGACGATGCGTGGGTGCGCCGCGCCTTGCGCCTTCAGGGCCTGCAGCGCGGCGACGCTGGCGTACACCGCGTAGCCATCGTCCGCACCACCGCGGCCATACAACAGACCGTCCAGATACTTGGGCGTCCAGGGGCCGAGGTCGTTGCGCCAGCCGGTGAACTCGGGTTGCTTGTCGAGGTGGCCGTACATGAGCACGGTGTCGGTCATCGTGGTGCCGGTTGCGGGTACCTCGAAGAACAGCACGGGCGTGCGGCCTTCGAGCCGGACGATCTCGAGCTTGAGGCCTTCGACCTTCTGCGCTTCGACCCAGTTCGCTGCGTTGCGCAGCACCGTGTCGAGATAGCCATGCGCTGACCAGTCTTTGTCGAAACCGGGCGACTTGGCCGGGATCTCGATGTAGTCGGTCAGTTGCTTGACGATGTCGGTGTCCCATTTGACAGTGACATCGGACAGGGCGCGGCCAGCGTCGAGCAGGCCGGTGGGAATTTCGCGGTGCAGGGGTGCATTCATGTGGGGTCTCCGCTGAAGGTGAGCAGGGGCAAAACATTATTCTGCGCCGCTTGGAGAGGTTGACGAAAGCGAAAGGCCGAACGCACCATGCAACCCCATGGCAACTTCGAAACCAACCATCTCGAACATACGGGTCGGCATCGGCGGCTGGACCTTCGAACCGTGGCGCGACAACTTCTATCCCAAGGGCCTGTCGCATGCCAAAGAGCTCGGCTACGCCAGCCGGCACACGACCGCCATCGAGGTCAACGGCACCTACTACAGCACCATGAAGCCCGAAAGCTTCAGGAAGTGGCACGACGAGGCGCCGGACGACTTCGTCTTTTCGCTCAAGGCCACGCGCTACGCAACCAACCGCAAGCTGCTTTCGACCGCTGGCGAATCGATCGAGCGATTCATCGGCAGCGGCCTCACCGAATTGGGTAAGAAGCTTGGACCCATCGTCTGGCAGTTCATGCCAACCAAGCAATTCGATCCGGAAGACTTCGAGGCCTTTCTCGCCCTTCTGCCGAAGAAGGAAGGCAGCCATGCGTTGCGCCACGTGATGGACGTACGGCATCCGAGCTTTATCGTGCCCGAGTACCAAAAGCTCGCGAAAAGGTACAAGGTGACGACGGTCTTCACCGACTCCGACAAGTTCCCTTCGTTCGAACAACCCGAGGGCGAGTTCACCTATGCACGGCTCATGATGAGCGATGCGAAACTGAAGACCGGCTACGCGCCAAAAGCACTCGATGCATGGGCCGAGCGAGCGCAGAAATGGGCAGCGCCGTCGGCCAAAAAGAGGAGTGACGTGTTCGTCTATTTCATCAACGGCGCCAAAGAAAAAGCACCGGCCGCGGCAGGTGCTTTGTTGGAGCGTCTTGGATGGAAGCCCGCCGCCTGAGAACGCTCGTGAAAGCTTTCCGGATCAGGCTGATTGCAGCGGCTTGTTGGTCTCGACGCTCTTGGCACCCGAGGCACCGAAGCTGATTTCGCCAGACAGCTGGCCGCCTTCTTCGATCACGATCTTGCTGTAGCGAACCTTGCCGGTGACCTTGCCAGTGGCGTGGATCACGAGCTTCTCACGCACCGTGAGGTTGCCGTCGAACAGGCCATGGATCTCGGCAATGTCGATCTCGGCCGAGCCCTTGAAGGCGCCCTGCTCGGCGATCTGCATCACCCGCGAGTCCATCGTGGCCTCGACCAGACCTTCGACGATCAGCGTATCGCAATCGGTGATCTCGACGCCCTTGAGCTTGATGTTGGGGCCGACGGTGAGCTTGCTGCCGCCTTCCTTCATCGGCGAGCCGCCGGCTGCGGCATTGGCGGCTTGCGCGTTGACGAGAGACGAAGGATGCACGGGGCTGCCCGACAGATTGGTCGGCGTGCCGACCAATGGAGCAGGACGGGAAGTGAGCGAATCGGTGTCGCCGGTGCGTTTGCCGAAGAAGGGGGACTGTGTGGCCAAGGGTAGCTCCTCTAGAAAGATCCCCTATCGTAAGAACGCAGTCGGGCGGTTCGGCGCTTCTTGGACAAATTTTGAGTAACTGAATAAAACGACTGGGCCTGCGTTGCATACTTTTGGCTGCGTGGGATTGCCATCGAACGCCTCGGCCGCCTGGCCCGCATGCTGCGGCCGGTGGGTAGTGCCCTGAGCTCAATCCTCGACACGATCGATCCACCCAATCCACCCGATACGACCTTGCGATGCGTCGCCGAGCCGCTGCAACACTGCCAACGCCGCCTTGCGAACCGGCATGGGCTGCACGCATCCCACGAAGCGGCTCTTCTTGACGAACAGCTCGCTGTGGACCGGCGATGCGAGCGTGAACGCCGTTATCAGTTCGACGAGGGAGAAACCTTCATGCGTATGCCTTCATCGATGCGGTTCACCGAACGACTTTCATCGAAGTTTTCCAGCCAAGCCCTTCGTGCGCCGTGGTGCGCGGCCGGTATTCGCAACCCAGCCAGCCGTCCCAGCCACCATTGGCCGACAACTCATCGATGAGCGCGAACAGATAGGCGTAGTTGAGCTCGCCCTGATCAGGCTCGTTGCGCTCGGGCACGCTAGCGATCTGCAGATGCCCGACGCGCCCGGTCGGCAGGTACTTGCGCAACTTCATCGCGACGTCGCCCTCGACGATCTGGCAGTGGTACAGGTCCATCTGCACTTGCAGATTGAGCGCGCCGACCGCATCGATGATCTCGTGCGCATGGTCTTGTCGGTTCAAGAAGAAACGCGGTATGTCGCGCGTGTTGATGGGCTCGATCAACAACCCAGTGCCCTGTTTCGCCGCCTCGACCGCGGCCCAATGCAGGTTGGCGATGTAGGTCGGCTGCAAGGTGTCGCGCTCTATGCCTTCGGGTACCAGGCCGGCCATCACGTGGATGCGTGGGCACGACAGCGCCTTCGCATAGCCCAAGGCCTTGTGGATGCCAGCGCGAAAATCAGCCTCGCGCCCGGGCAAGCAGGCGATGCCGCGTTCGCCGCCATCCCAGTCGCCCGGCGGCGCGTTGAAGAGCACTTGCTGCAGGTCGTTGTCGCGCAATCGAGCTGCCAGATCGGCCTCTGGCCACTCGTACGGGAAGAGGTACTCGACCGCTTTGAAGCCATCTTTCGCCGCTGCTTCGAAGCGATCGAGAAACGGAAGCTCGTTGTAGAGAAAACTCAGATTGGCCGCGAATTTCGGCATGGAAAAACTCCTGTCTCGTTGTTGTTCAGTGGCTGGTCTTCGTGCCGGCGTCGCCTCAGGCGCGCTCGAACTTGAACACCGCCGTGCTGGCGCGCGCATTGGGCATCCAGCGTACCTTACGGTCCTCCTGCACGCCAAAAGAGTCGAGCACGCGCAGCTGGTTCTTCCCGGCAAGCACCTCGAAATCCTTGAAGGTGCCAACGCGGATATTGGGCGTGTCGTACCACTGATACGGCAGGCGTCGCGTCACAGGCATGCGGCCACGCGCCACGCTCAAGCGATTCGGCCAATGCGCGAAATTTGGGAAGGCGACGATGCCGATACGCCCGACGCGCGCGGTCTCGCGCAGCATCACTTCGGCATTGCGCAGATGTTGCAGCGTGTCGATCTGAAGCACCACATCGAAGGAGGCGTCGTCGAACATCGCCAGGCCTTCATCGAGATTGAGCTGGATGACATCGACACCGCGGCGAATGCACTTGAGCACGTTGCCGTCGGCGATCTCGACGCCATAGCCGCTGCAACCACGCTCGCGTTGCAACAGGTCGAGCAGGGCACCGTCGCCGCAGCCCAAGTCGAGCACGCGCGCGCCGTGAGGCACCAGACGGACGATCAGTTGTTGGGTGTCGCTATCGCTCATGGGTTGCTCAGAAGTTCGCTCATGCCGGCGACCCCAGCTCGGTTGCGACGCGCTCGAAGTAGGAGCGCACGACGCCGACGTAGCGCACATCGTCGAGCAAGAAGGCATCGTGGCCGTGCGGCGCATCGATCTCGGCGTAGCTTACGTTGCGACGGTTGTCGAGCAAGGCCTTCACCATCTCGCGGCTCCGGGCCGGCGAAAAGCGCCAGTCGGTCTTGAAGCTGACCAACAAGAACTTGGCTGTGGCCTGGGCCAAGGCAAGGCTCAAGTTGCCGCCGTGGTCACGTGCCGGATCGAAGTAGTCCAGCGCGCGGGTGATGAGCAAATAGGTATTGGCGTCGAAGTACTCGCTGAACTTGTCGCCCTGGTAGCGCAAGTAACTTTCGATCTGGAATTCGACCTCTTGCGTCGAATAGCGATAAGTCGTCGGGTCGGCCTCGCCTTTGACGGCGCCGAGCGCCGCTGGGCCGCCCGGAGGCGCTAGCGCCCCCCCGGGGGACAGCGAACCACGCGCAGCGGGTAGCGTGGGGGCCCGCGGCTGCAGCATTCGCCCGAACTTCTCGTTCATCACGTCGTCGCTGAGGTAGGTGATATGGCCGATCATTCGCGCGATCCGCAAACCGCGCTTCGGGATGACGCCGTGCTCATAGAAGTGGCCGCCATTGAAGTCCGGGTCGGTCACGATGGCGCGGCGAGCGACCTCGTTGAAGGCGATGTTCTCGGCCGTGAGGTTGGGCGCGCTGGCGATGACGACGGCATGACCAACGCGCTCCGGATATTGCAAGGTCCACGACAAGGCCTGCATGCCGCCCAGGCTACCGCCCATAACGGCAGCGAGCCGCTGGATGCCAAGTCGGTCGAGCAACGCAGCTTGCGCGTCGACCCAGTCTTCGACCGTCACCACCGGGAAGTCGGCGCCGTAGATGCGGCCGGTCGCCGGGTCGGTGTGCATGGGACCGGTCGAGCCGAAGCACGAGCCCAGGTTGTTGACGCCGATGACGAAGAAGCGATCGGTGTCGAGCGGCTTGCCCGGGCCGATCATGTTGTCCCACCAGCCTTCCGACTTCTCCTGACCTTCGTACATGCCCGCGACGTGGTGCGAAGCATTGAGCGCATGGCACACCAACACCGCGTTGCTCTTGTCGGCATTGAGCTTGCCGTAGCTTTCCCAGGCAAGCGAGTAATCGCTGATCGACGCGCCGCTTCGCAGAGCAAGCGGCCCCGTGAACGACATCAACTGAGAAATAACGATCATGAAAGAACTCGGCCTCGCCAAAAACGAGCCGGGTCCGGCATCCGTCTTTAGCAGTATTTGTTAAGCGCCCGCAAGCTGGAAGCAAATCGGCGCGTCGGGAAAGTATAGCAACGCATCCGCTATCAGGGCGGCGGCACCATGCACCACGCCGAACGCCTATGTTGTAAGCGGGCGCTGACTTCACCAATGTTGCAGCGCAAGACACAAACACAAATTCCTCGTTGCATTTATGAGATTTCACTCATAATAAAAACGCCTCCCGCCAACTTCCGGGGCGGCAAATTCGGTGATCGGCCAGCTACGCGCGACACAACGGTTCGTTGGGTCACGCCTTCAGGGCTCCATCGCTTTTGTGTTTGTGTTGATATCAGGAGTCCATCGATGGGCAACAAACTGTACGTCGGCAATCTGCCGTATTCGGTCCGCGACGGTGATCTGGAACAGGCTTTCGGTCAGTTCGGCGCGGTGACCAGCGCCAAGGTGATGATGGAACGGGATACCGGCCGTTCCAAGGGCTTCGGTTTCGTCGAAATGGGCAGTGACGCGGAAGCGCAAGCAGCCATCAACGGCATGAACGGCCAACCGCTCGGCGGCCGCAGCGTCGTCGTCAATGAAGCCCGGCCGATGGAAGCCCGTCCTCCGCGCAGCGGTGGCGGCTACGCCGGTGGTGGTGGATATGGCGGCGGTGGTGGAAGTGGTGGCGGAGGAGGCTACGGCGGTGGCGGTGGCCGAAGCGGCGGCGGTGGTGGCGATGGTGGCGATGGTGGTTTCCGCAGCCCTTACGGTGCTGGCCCACGCGGTGGCGGTGGTGGCCGCAGCGGTGGTGGCGGTAGCAGCGGCGGTGGCAGTGGTGGTGGCTACGGAGGCGGTGGCAACGGCGGCTACTGAGCAGCAAGTTGCTCAGAACTAAAAGGCTCCTCGGGAGCCTTTTTGAATGGTTAGTTCTCCGTCTGCCGCTTTTTCCGCCCGCGTCCTTGCACGAGCCGGTCGTACAGCGCGTTGGGCACCAAGCGCATGAGCTTGGCGATCATGCCCATTTGCCAGGGAATGACCCGGTAGCTGGTACCGGACTCGATCGTCTTGAAGGCAGCGTCCGCGAACTCGCTGGCCTGCATCAAAAAGGGCATGCCGTAGCGGTTGCCTTGCGTCAGTGGCGTGTCGATATAGCCGGGGCACAGCGTGACGACCTTAACGCCGCTCGGTCGCAATTCGCCGCGCAGACTTTCGCAATACGCCACGACGCCGGACTTGCTGGCGCAGTAGGCGCCATGCCCCGGCAACCCACGAATTGACGCGACGCTGCCGATGCCAACCAAGCGCCCGCTGCCGCGCTTCGCCATGGCGGCGACGAACGGATGAAAGGTCGCTGCCAGACCGATGTTGTTCACTGCGAAAGTGCGGGCCAGCACGTCGATATCGCCCCGCTGCGCGGTGTCGATCCCGACACTGATGCCGGCATTGGCGATCACCACGTCGGGCAAGCCCTGACAGGCGATGCAATCCGCGCCGGCCGCCACGATGCTGTCGATTTGCGCTACGTCCGCGCCATAGATCTGAAAGCGGTCGGTAGCCAGTTGCCGGGTTTGCGCCCACGATTCGATCTCGGAGGTGCGGCGGGCCACCAGCGCGAGGTTGTAGCCGGCTTCGTAGAAACGCGCTGCCAGCGCCTGGCCGATGCCGCTCGATGCACCGGTGATGAAAACAAGGGGTGCCATGGCGGTTCCAGTGGTGGTCAAGAGACGGTCAGCGTTTTTTGGTGGCAGCCGGCGCCGGGTTCGCGCCTGGCATCAGCACACCGCGCACGCGGCCGCGCAGCACGGCAACGCCGGTCATGTTGTCGTAGTCGAGGTTGTCGGCAGTGAACTTGTCGGCGCCGCGCGTGAGGGTCACGGGCTGGTTCGACGTCACGCGTTCGGTGTCGAGAAACGCGTAAAGGAACTCGCCACGAAACTGCATTTCGGGCACCGGCTGACCACCGGCTGCGCTGCCCGGTTCACGGGTGACGATCGCGTCGCCGAAGAGCTGGACCTCGCTGCCGTCGGCGTTCGAGAGCCCGCGATTGGCAGTGGCACGCGTGGTAAAGCCGGTCGGAGAAATCGAGCGCAAGCGGACCTTGTCGACCTCGAGCGTGTCGGTGTCGGGGAAGTGCCGGCCTTCAGTGCCGAACAACTCGCTTCGCAAATCGCCGTTGGCAAGGTAGTTCTTGATGACGAAGCCGCGCATGAAGTAGTCGGGTTCGTGCACCGGCGCCACCTTGGCTGTGGGGGCGATCAAACGCGGCGCGTTGCGCACCAGCCAGTAGGTGCCGAGTGCCAGCACCGCAGTCAGGATGATCGGCAGGTAGATCGTGACGCGATCGAAACCATCGCGCAGCAGCGCCCAGGTCGACTTCATGCGGCCGGTCCGCGCGCGGCGTCGAGCAAGCGGCGGTAGTGGCCGTTTGCAGTCAGCATCAGATCGCAGAATTCACGCGCCGCGCCCTCGCCACCGCGTGCCTTGGTGACATAGAGCGCCACCTCGAGAACTTCGATGTGCGCGTTGGCTGGCGCGACAGGAAGGGCGACCCGACCTAGCACCGGCAGGTCGGGCCAGTCGTCGCCGATGGCCGCGGCCTGCGACCAAGTGAATCCGAGCGCCGCGAGCATTGCCTCGGCCGCGGGCAATTTGTCTTCGGTGCCGAAGCGTACGTGTTCGATACCGAGTGCCGCCAGCCGCACGCGCAACGGCTTGGAGTCGCGACCGGTGATCACCGCTGGCGTGATGCCGGCCATTCGCAACAGCTTGAGGCCATAGCCGTCGAGGGTGTTGAAGCGCTTGAGCGTTTCGCCTTCTTCGGTGAAGTAAACGCCGCCGTCGGTGAGCACACCGTCGACGTCGAAGAAGGCGATGCGGATGTCCTGTGCGGCGAGCAGGGTTTCGGCCTTGAACGGGAACGGCATCAGATGACTTTCGCCCGCATCAGGTCGTTGATGCTGAGCGCGCCAATCAGCAAGCCGTCGGCGTCCACGACCAGCACGCTGGTAATGCGGTGCTGTTCCATCAGTTCGGCCGCTTCGACGCCCAGCGCATCGGCGCGGATTGTGCGCGGTGTGTGGTGCATGACCTCGCTCGCCGTCAGCGCACGCAGGTCGGCGCCGGTTTCGATCAGGCGGCGCAGATCGCCATCGGTGAAGACGCCGATGGCGTGGCCCTCTGCATCCACCACGGCGGCAGCGCCCAGGCCCTTTGAACTCATCTCGCGCATCAGCACGCTCATGCTCGCGTCGCGGGTGACGCGTGGCACGTTGTCGCCGCTGCGCATCAGGTCGGCCACATGCGTGAGCAGCTTGCGGCCGAGCGCGCCGCCAGGATGCGAGCGCGCGAAGTCTTCGGTACCGAACCCGCGGGCGTCGAGCAGGGCCACCGCCAGGGCATCGCCCAGCGCCATTTGCGCGGTGGTGCTCGCGGTGGGTGCGAGGTTGAGCGGGCAGGCTTCTTTCTCGACACCGCTGTCCAGCAGGATGTCGGCGTGCCGGCCGAGCATGCTGTCGGCGCGGCCCGTCATGGCGATCAGCGGCACGCCTTGGCGCTTGACGACCGGCAAGATGGCGGCGAGCTCATCGCTTTCGCCGCTGTTCGAAATGGCGATCACCAGGTCGACAGACTTGATCATGCCGAGATCGCCATGACTGGCTTCGGCCGGGTGCACGAACATCGCCGGCGTGCCGGTCGATGCCAGCGTGGCGGCGATCTTGCGGCCGACGTGGCCGCTCTTGCCCATGCCCATCACGACCACGCGGCCGCGCACGTTCAGGATCAGGTCGATCGCCTCGACGAAGCTCGGGCCGATTCGGCTCTTCAGGCCGAGCACGGCGGCCGCCTCGATGTCGAACGTGGTCCGGGCACGAGCAAGCATCTTGTCGGGGTCGGTCGGGGCGACCAGGGGAGGGCGGGAACTCATCGACCGGATTTTATCGGCCGCGCGCATGGTGCTTGCTAGCATCCGCCCATGTCATCGTTCGAGCTTGCCCTGTTGTACTTGCTGGCCGCAGTGATCGGCGTGGTGGCCTGCCGAATGCTAAAGCTGCCGCCGATGCTCGGCTACCTGAGCGCAGGCGTCTTGATCGGGCCACACGCGTTCGCCTTTGCGCAAAACACCGAAGGCATCCAGCACTTGGGCGAGTTCGGCGTGGTCTTTCTGATGTTCGTCATCGGACTCGAGTTCAACCTGCCCAAGTTGCGGGCCATGCGGCAGCACGTCTTCGGGCTCGGGTTGCTGCAAGTGCTGTTGACGATGACGATCGCGACCGCCGGCACGCTGGTATTGAGCATGGTGGTGCCCGTCGGCTGGCGACTCGGCTGGCAAACGGCGCTGGCCTTGTCGGGCGCGCTTACGATGAGCAGCACCGCCATCGTCGTCAAGCTCATGGCCGAACGGCTGGAACTGGAGAGCGAACACGGCAAGCGCGTGATGGGCGTCCTGCTGTTCCAGGATCTGGCGGTAGTGCCTTTGCTGGTGCTGATTCCTGCGTTGGGCGCGCCGCCCGAAGCGCTGGCCACCGCCCTTGGCGTCGCGCTGGCGAAAGCGACCTTTTTGATCGGCGTGCTGCTCTACGGCGGACCCCGCGTGATGCGCTGGTGGCTGACGATCGTCGCGCGGCGGCGCAGCGAAGAACTGTTCATCCTCAACGTGTTGCTGATCACGCTAGGCCTCGCGTGGATCACTGAATTCGCCGGGCTGTCGCTGGCTTTGGGTGCCTTCATCGCCGGCATGCTCATCTCGGAAACCGAATACAAGCACCAGGTCGAAACCGACATCCGGCCGTTCCACGACGTACTGCTCGGGCTCTTCTTCATCACCATCGGTATGGCGCTCGACTGGCACATCGTGCTGGACAAATGGGCGTTGGTCGCGGTGCTGCTCGTGCTGCCGCTGCTCTTCAAGCTCGGTCTGGTGATGCTGTTGGCGCGCTTGTTGGGCGCAACTGCCGGCGTGTCGCTGCGAACCGGTCTTTACCTCGCGCAGGCTGGTGAGTTCGGCTTTGTCCTGTTGACACTGGCGCAGGGCCGTGGGCTGTTGCCGCCGCAGTTGGCCAGCCCGGTGCTGGCGTCGATGGTGCTGTCGATGTTGGCCACGCCGTTCATCATCATGTACAGCGATGCGATCGTGCGAAAACTGGTGGCCAGCGACTGGCTGCAGCAGTCGTTGCAAATGACCTCGATCGCTCGCAAAACCATCAACACCGCCAAGCACGTGATCATCTGCGGCTACGGCCGTTGCGGCCAGAACCTGGCGCGCATCCTGGAACGAGAAGGCATCCCGTACATGGCGCTCGACCTCGATCCCGACCGCGTTCGGCAGGCCGCCGCGGCTGGCGATTCGGTCGTGTTCGGCGATGCGGCGCGGCTGCAGGCGCTGATGGCCGCGGGGCTGGCACGTGCAAGCGCTGTGGTGGTGACCTACCTCGACGTACCCGGGGCGCTAAAGGTGCTGGCCAACACACGTGCGCACGCGCCGCAGGTGCCGGTGATCGTTCGCACCCAAGACGACCACGATCTCGAAAAGCTACAGGCGGCCGGCGCGACCGAGGTGGTGCCGGAAGCGATCGAAGGCTCGCTGATGCTGGCGAGCCATGCGCTGGCGCTGGTCGGCGTGCCGATGCGGCGCGTGATCCGCGTGGTGCAAGACCTGCGCGACGCGCGCTACAACCTGCTGCGTGGCTACTTCCACGGCGCCGACGACGACAACGCGGACGAACTCGACCACGAGCGGCTCAACAGCTTCACTTTGAATTCAGGCGCGCGCGCGGTCGGGCAGCCGCTGGCGCGGCTGGCGCTGCATGCGCTCGGTGTGCGAGTGGCGAGCATTCGGCGGCACGATGGTCGGGCGAGTGAACCGGGGGAAGACACCGTGCTGCTGGACGGCGATACGCTGGTGCTGTCGGGCAAACCGGGGAATCTGGCGATGGCCGTTGAACGGCTGCAGAAGGGTTGAACGGAAACCGACGCCTTTAAAGCGCCGCGCCCGCGCGCGCCGGCGGCAGATCCGCGATATCCCCCGGCACCCACTGCTCGTCGATGCGGACGAAGTTCTTGCGCTGCGTCAACTGCCATCCTTGCGCCGCCGGTTGCCAGCGCGCACTGCGCCAGGTCGGCAGCTCGCGTGCCAACGCCTCAGCGACGCCCGGGTTGTCGAGCCACGGTGCGGGTTGGTCGAGCACCCACCGAACGTCGGCTGGAACGCCGGTGTACGGCTTGCCACGCAGCCGCATGTCGTCGACACGACCGATGTTGGCCACGCTTTCCAGCTTGACTGCGCGCGCTATGCACAGGCGTCGCGCGCCGGCCCAGTCGGCCAGTGAGGGCAAAGGCTGGTACACCAGGAGCGCCTGCGACACAGCACCGCCGGAGACGCCGTTGGCAGGCGCCGCATACAAGCCGGCCGCCACGAGGATGTTCATCCACGACACTGTGGCTGCGTTGTCGATCTCGACATTGACGGGCTCCTGGTCGTAGGCCAAGCCGTTGGCTACGCAAATCGGATCTCGACCCGGGCTGTCGCCTCGCGCGATGGCGATGCGCATGGCGGTCTGCAGCGCATCCGCAGAAACCTCGAGAGGCCTCGGCCACCAAAGCACCGCGACAAACAGGGCGAGCAGCGTCGTGGCAACACCAAACGCTGCGTGCCGTCTCCCGTCGGCAGTGCCACGCGGTGTCGATTGATTTATAGACGAACCAAGAGACGCAGCGACCGTCCGGGCGCGCTGCGAGCGGGGGCCCAGCGCAGCACCGCATGCGTCGCAAAACGGCGCCTTGTCATCGACCTGCTTCGAGCATGCTGCGCACAACATCGACGTCGCTACCTTTTACATGCTCGCCATACGCCGGCGGCACCAGCGCGGTCGGTGTGGCAGGCGTTGTCGGCGCAGCTCAATTGGCCATGCTCGGGTTACGCTTTTCTTCGTCGATCCGCTGTTGCTTTCTTACTGCATCGCACTGCGGGTGCGATTTGAATTCGGCCTTGGCACATTGATTGACCATGCACTGCGCCATGGCGATGAAATTGCGCCCGGCGCATTCCGCCTGCGGGGCGGCCGGCGGTGGCGGTGGTGGCTCAGGTGCCGGAACCGGCGTCGGCGCCGCCGTGACCGGCGCGGCGGCGGCCACCACAGGCGCGGGTGCCTGAGCTTTCTTCGCCTTTGCAGATGCGGTCGCTACAGCGGTGCGAGCGGGTGCCGCGCGGGTTTCGGAAGTCCCAAGCGCCGGCTGCGCCGTTGATGCGACTGACACAGGCGCCGAGGCTGCAGGGGATGCGACGGCCGTGGTTATTTCCGCTGGCGGCGCCGGTTCAACAGCGCCCGTAGCGGCCGGTGCGCCTGCCGCTGGCACCGCCGCCGGCAAAACCTCTGTTACTGGACCCCGGCCTGAAAACCAGTACCAGCCAGCGCCTGCAACGATGGCCGCCAACAGCACGATCACGCCGATTCCTGCGCCGCTGGAAGATTTCGGCTCAGGCAAAGTCAGCGGCGCCTCCGGATGACGGTGCGCAACGGCGTCGTCCGCTGCGACGAAAGTCGATCGAGGCGGGCCGGGTGGCAAGGAAGGTAGAGAGGAAGAAAGCGATGAAGGCGCCGAGGCAGCGAACAGCGTCGATTCCGCCATGGATGGCTTTAGAAGAGTCACGTCCTCGGGCTGGTGCTTCGAGCGCGCAGCGGCGTTGACGATGACGGTTCTTTCGTCCTCGAATGGCACAGCGGGAGTAGTCGGTCGTATGGGCGCAGGACTTCCACGTTCCAGCGGACTGGCTGGCAATTTCCCTGTCTCCAGCGGCGCGGGCTCGGTAGCAGGCCATTCGCTCACGTGCGCTGCTTCTGCGCGCAGCGTGGAACCCGACGTCAGCCTGCCGCCGCAACCCTTACAAAATCTGGCGCCGTCTCGGTTTTCGGTGCCGCACGCGGGACATACCACAGCCATATCGCACCCCAAAGTATCTTTGTAACTATGTTAAACCGCGGTCTGTCGGCTGTCATCACCCGATTCAGGCTTGTTACTGCTGACGCGCGCCGGCTGCGCAAGACTCCGGCCTGATGAGCTCAGGTGACCGCGACTCGCTTCGGCTTGTTCACCATGCGCCTGGCGATCACTGCACCTAAAGCCAGCACCAGCTCCAGCGCCAGTCCCGGTTGCCGATTCGACATCTCGGAAAAGCGGATTGCCGTCAGTCTCCAGACGCGAGCCGGACCGGTTGCCACCACGTTGGCAGAGCGTGGCAGGCGCGAGAAAAACGAACCTTCTCCCACGACCGAGCCGGGGTTGAGGATGGCCAATTGCATCTGCCCCTTGTCGCCGATGAGGTGGACACTGAGTGCACCGCTCTCGATGAAGAACAGAGTTCGGTCGTGCGCGTTTTGGTCGATCAGGACCTGGCCTACGGCCAGGTCGGACACTTGCAAATAGCTGGCAAGCATTTCCCATTGCGGCGGCGTCAGCGCTGGCGCAAAGGCGTCGTAGCTCGTGTTTTGCGAGACGGCGCGGCACAAATCCTGGATGGTGGATGACATGGCTTCAACACCTGCGTTAGGTGGCGCAGTATGGCGGAGTGCCTGCCGGAACAGCGACAAATGTCACGTTTGCACACGGTTGGCTACTACTTTCCAATGCAAAAGCGGGAAAAAATCACACCCAATAAATCGTCAGCCCCAAACTCGCCAGTGATTTCGTTCAACGCATTTTGCGCAAGGCGCAGCTCTTCAGCCAACAGATCGAGTTGCTGCGCCCGCGCAAGCAGATGCTCGTTGGCGATGCCGAGGTGCCCACTCACACGCTCGAGCGCCTGCACGTGTCGGGCGCGCGCCAGATAGGTCCCTTCGGGCACCGCCTGCCAACCGGCAACTTCGAGCAGTTTGTCGCGTAGCGCCCCGACGCCGAGGCCGGTCTTGGCTGACAACATGATTCCGGAGCGAGGGTGCGTGTTCGCGACCGCATCCCGCTTGTTCCAGACATTGACCACGGGTACCGACGATGAAAGCTTGGCTTGCAGGCCCTGAAGAATTTCATGGTCCGCCGCTGCGTAGATGTCGGTATCCGCGCGCGTCAGGTCGTGCAGAAAAAGCACCGCGTCGGCGCCTTCGATCTGACCCCAGGCACGCGCGACGCCGATCTGTTCGACCTCGTCGGTGCTGTCGCGCAGGCCCGCGGTGTCGGCAACGTGCACGGGCACGCCGTGGATCTGAATCGTTTGCGAGACGACGTCCCGCGTAGTGCCGGGCACCGCGCTCACGATGGCAAGCTCGGCGCCCGCCAGTGCATTCAACAACGAGCTTTTTCCTGCATTAGGTTGGCCGGCAATCACCACCTTAATCCCTTCTCGCAGCAACGCGCCCTGGCGTGCACGCCGTTGCACTGCGGTCACTTGTGCACGCAATGAATCGAGTTGCCCCGTGGCATCTGCCTTCTGCAAAAAGTCGATCTCTTCTTCCGGAAAGTCCAGCGTGGCCTCCACCAGCATTCGCAGATTGACCAGCGCATCGCGCAAGCTGTGAATCTCGCGCGAGAACTCGCCCGAAAGGGATCGCGACGCGCTGCGCACCGCCGCTTCAGTGCTGGCGTCAATCAGGTCCGCAATCGCTTCGGCCTGCGCCAGATCGATCTTGCCGTTCAAAAAGGCGCGCTGGCTGAACTCGCCAGGTTCTGCAATACGAAGATGGGGCAGCCTCGGAAGACTCGTCGCCGCGTCGATCTCCGTCGCAGCTTCGAGACAGCGCGCGACCAGCAGTTGCAGCACCACCGCGCCACCATGCGCTTGCAGCTCCAGCACGTCTTCCCCGGTGAACGAGTGCGGCGCCGGAAAATGAATCACCAGGCCACGATCGATCGGCTCACCCCGCGCGTCCCGAAACGGCAGGTAGGTCGCTTCGCGCGGCTTGAGTTCGCGTCCGCACAGCGCGTTGATCAGTGGCGCCAGGCGCGCGCCCGATACGCGGACGATCCCCACAGCGCCGCGCCCCGGCGCAGTGGCGACGGCGACGATCGGATCGTTCGTGCGAGACAGCATGGCGCGATTCTTTCAGTTCTTGGAGCACGTTCGGAGCGCTCACAAAAAAGGGCCGCTTTTGCGGCCCTTCAAGGTTGGGTATGTGCGCCGCGGCTACTTTTTCCCCAATACGCCGAGGCGCTTGTTAATGAACCACTGCTGTGTGATGGACAAGGTGTTGTTGGTGATCCAGTAAAGCACCAGACCGGCCGGGAAGAATATGAACATCACGCTGAAGGCCAGCGGCATGATCCACATCAACTTGGCCTGCATCGGATCGGGCGGGGTCGGGTTGAGCCAAGTCTGAAACAACGAGGTGCCGGTCATCACGACCGGAAGGATGTACCAGGGGTCTGGCGCCGAAAGGTCATGAATCCAGCCAATCCACGGCGCATGGCGCATTTCGACCGACGACAACAGCACCCAGTACAGCGCGATGAACACCGGGATCTGAATGACGATCGGCACGCAGCCACCCATCGGATTGACCTTTTCCTCGCGGTAGATGCGCATCATCTCTTGCTGCATCTCCTGCGGCTTGTCTTTCAGCCGCTCACGCATTTCAGTGACCTTCGGGCTTATGGACTTCATCTTGGCCATGCTGGCGTAGGCTTTGGCATTGAGCCAATAGAACGCTGCCTTCAGCAACACCACCAGCGCGACGATCGACCAACCCCAATTGCCCAGCAGTGCGTGGATCTCGTTGAGCAACCAGTAGAGCGGCTTGGAGATGATGGCGAAGATGCCGTAGTCCTTGACCAGGTCCAAGCCAGGCGCAGTCGCTTCAAGCGTGCGTTCGATTTCAGGGCCAGCGAACAAGCTGCTGCTGACGACCTGCGTGGTCCCGGGAGCAATCTTTGGCAAGGCGGCCACCATGGCGATCGAATACAGGTTGTCGCCCAGATCGCGAACACGGAATTCACGCTTCAACTGGTCGCCGCCTGCCCCCGTCAACAGCCAGGCCGACACGAAGTAGTGCTGGACCATCGCGACCCAACCATCATTTGCGGCTGGCGGTGGCTCGGCCTTCCCCTTGGCGATGTCCTTGAAGTCGAGCTTGTGGAACTTCTTTTCGTTCGTATAAGCAGCCGGGCCTGTGAACGTATTGGTGCCGAACATCGTGCCTGCGGCCACCGTGCCGTGGCGCACCAGTTGCAGATAGAGCTGCGCGTCACGTGGCTGATCGCTCACGTTGACGACCTCGTGGCGCACGCCGATCGAATAGCTTCCGCGGTTGAAGATGTAGGTCTTGATGTACTTCAGACCACCGACGGGCTTGCTTTCGAAGGTCACTTCAAGCGCGTTCTGGCCATCGGCCATCTCATGCGGGCCTGATTTGACGGCCATCGGCGTCAGATGGTTCGGAAACCTGTCGCCACTGTCAACGGGGTTGATCAGGCCGGATTGGGCAACGTAACGCGTGGCTGGCGAGCCGTCTTCGAACAACACGACATGCTTGCTGCGATCGCCGTTGTCTTCGTACTTGAGCAGTTCGAGGTGATCGACGGTCGCGCCCTGGCTGTCGATGTCAGCCTTGAAGAGGTCGGTGGTGATGGCAATGCGTTCGTTCGAAGCAGGCGCTGCGGCTTGCGTCGGCACCGCGCCTGCCGCGCCCGAAGTAGAAGACGAGGCTGTCGGCACACCATTGGTTGCGCCGGTGGTGGCAGGCGCATTTGCAGCCACCGTCGGTTTGCCCGAGGGCAAAAACGTCGGCTTGTTGCCGTTGAAGACTTGCCATTGGTCCCACAACAACACCAGTGAAAAGCCAAATATCACCCAGAGGATGGTTCGGCGGATATCGAGCATGTTCATGGCGAAGACTTCTTGTCGGGAAACAGACCAGCGAACAGTGACCTGGTTGGGTCGCATGGGCGCTTGCCTTTGGTGGGAACTGGGTCGTGTCCGCCAGCGCAGAAGGGCTGGCAGCGAACAAGACGCTTCAAAGTGAAATAGCTGCCCTGCGCTGCGCCGTGGACCTCGAGTGCTTCGATCGCATAGACGGAGCAAGTGGGTGTAAAGCGGCACGAGGCGCCGAGCCAGGGACTCAACAGCAAACGGTAAGCCTTGACCAGCCAGATCAGCACGCCACGAATCATGCTCTTGCCCCTGCCGCCCGCTTCAAAAGCTGCTGTAGCTCTAGCCGCACAGCAGCCTTGAGCTTTTCGGAGGTCGCGCTGACGAATTCCTTGCGATCGAAGCCGGAGCGCAAGCGAACGACGTGCGCCGCTACCGGCAGGGTAACTTCCGGCGCTGCACTCACGTTGTAGATCTGGCGTTTGATGGCGTTGCGGGTCACCGCGCGTTTTGCCCATCGTTTGGGGACCATGGCACCGAGCCAGACGTCTTGTACATCGAACAGGGTCGCGGCTTCACCGGCCGGCACATCGAGCGGGCAACGGTGCAATGCAAAGTGAGGAGTGCGCGCCACGGTGGAACCTGCGAGCACGGCTTGGAATTGCGCGCGGGTTTGGAGCCGCTGCATGGAAAGCAATCTCGACGCACCAGCAACCGGGGCCGACGGATCGAAATCTCGACGGTCCGGCAGTGGCGCGCGGACCGGTTTCAGACAGCCAGGCGCTTGCGGCCCTTGGCGCGGCGCGCGTTGATGACGGCGCGGCCACCGCGTGTCTTCATGCGGACCAGAAAACCGTGGGTACGGGCGCGGCGGACTTTGGATGCTTGGTAAGTGCGTTTCATGATGGTTCTTCCTGATATGCCCGACAGGGTGCCGAGCCCCCCGAAACACACAAAGGGTTTTCAGGGAAACCCGCGATTATCGCAAACATTTGTCTGAGCAACAATGATCACTTGTTTTGGCGTTGCTCTCGATGCTCTACAACTGCCTGCTGTCCCTGCGCTCCAGCGGCATTCCTTACAACCTTCTCATGACCTTTCCAGGTGTCTTCAGGGGTGTGGATAAGGTTTTGACAAGTTAGAATGTCGGGCGCTCGCCGCAGAGAATATCCACAATACAAAGACAAGAGAATGCCCGAGGGATTCACCACCATTTACAGCACCCATGTCGACTGACGGCATTGGTGAAAGCCTGTGGCAGGCCTGCGTCGATCAGCTCGCCCAGGAGCTTTCGGAGCAACAATTCAATACCTGGATTAAACCGCTCACTGCACAGGTTGCGGACGATCTTTCGCGCATGACGGTGTTCGTCGCAAACCGCTTCAAGCTGGACTGGATTCGTGCCCAGTACGCGGGCAAGATCGCGTCGATGGCAGAGAAAATGTATGGCCAGCCTGTAGCTATTGAGTTAGCGCTCGCTCCGCGTGAAATGCCCGTTCGCTCTACGCCAATGGCGGTGATGTCCGAGACCGATGTACCGCGCGACGTCGCTGGGCCAGGAGAAGATCCAGCCGCGGCTGCTTTCAAGAACCGACTCAACTCCGGCCTCACTTTCGACACGCTGGTCGAAGGGACCGCCAATCGAATGGCGCGTGCCGCTGCCATGCACGTTGCCGGCATGCCGGGCCACTTGTACAACCCGCTTTTCATCTACGGCGGTGTTGGCTTGGGCAAGACCCACTTGATGCATGCTGTCGGCAACAAACTGCTCGCCGACCGGTCCGACGCCAAAGTTCTCTACATCCATGCCGAGCAGTTCGTGTCGGATGTGGTTAAGGCCTATCAACGCAAGACTTTCGACGAGTTCAAGGAGCGCTATCACTCGCTCGACTTGCTGCTCATAGACGACGTCCAGTTCTTTGCCAACAAGGACCGAACGCAAGAAGAGTTCTTCAATGCATTTGAGGCCTTGCTTGCCAAGAAGTCGCACATCGTGATGACAAGCGACACTTATCCGAAGGGCCTGGCCGACATTCACGAGCGCCTTGTTTCACGATTCGATTCGGGTTTGACGGTCGCCATCGAGCCACCTGAACTGGAGATGCGCGTCGCCATCCTTATCAACAAGGCCCGTGCCGAGTCAGCTGAAATGCCGGAAGAGGTCGCATTCTTCGTCGCGAAGAACGTGCGCTCCAACGTTCGTGAACTTGAAGGCGCGCTGCGCAAGATCCTCGCCTACTCGCGCTTCAACCAGAAAGAGATCTCGATCGCACTGGCACGTGAAGCCCTGCGCGATTTGCTATCAATACAGAACCGGCAGATCTCTGTCGAGAACATACAGAAGACGGTGGCCGACTATTACAAGATAAAGGTCGCCGACATGTACAGCAAGAAGCGCCCGGCCTCTATTGCGCGGCCACGGCAGATCGCGATGTACCTGGCCAAGGAACTGACCCAGAAGAGCCTTCCTGAGATCGGAGAACTCTTCGGTGGGCGTGACCATACGACGGTGCTGCACGCTGTGCGCAAGATCTCTGGCGAGCGCCAGCAACTGACCGAGCTCAATCAGCAGCTGCATGTGCTCGAGCAGACGCTCAAGGGTTGAAAAGCGAGCATCGAAACCATGATCTATTTGTCATCACAGATTCAAGCAAGACTGTCAAAGGACAACTCTGGGGACAGTTCCGGCACAAGCGGGCAGTTGTCCACAGGCCAGACGCAAACCGAAAAGTTATGCGCTTTGGCACGACAGCAGAAAACACGGCTACACACAGCCAGAGGGACGAGGCAAGTGCCTGTCAGGAAAGGAGAAAATGCCTCTTTCCACAGGGCAGCGCTGCCCTTATCTACTACTACTAAATTAAATTAAAGAAATAAGGAAGAGGTAAGAAATGATCGTCCTGAAGGCAAACCAAGACAAAGTCCTCTCCGCGCTGCAGTCGGTGGCGGGCATCGTCGAGCGCCGGCATACGCTGCCGATCCTGGCCAACGTGTTGATCCGCAAGACAGGCGGACAGTTGCAACTCACGACCAGCGATCTTGAAATCCAGATCCGCACGACGTCTGAACTTGGTGGCGACGAAGGCAACTTCACGACGACCGTTGGTGCGCGCAAGCTCATCGACATCCTGCGCACCATGCCGGCAGACCAGACCGTGAGCTTGGAGTCGAGTGCGAGCAAGCTGGTCCTGAAGGGCGGAAAAAGCCGCTTCACGTTGCAGTCGCTGCCGGCCGAAGACTTTCCGCTGGTGCAGGAAGCCGCCAACTTCGGACCCGTGTTCAGCGTCCCGCAAAAGACGCTGAAAGACCTTCTCAGCCAGGTTTCGTTTGCGATGGCAGTGCACGACATCCGGTACTACCTCAACGGCATCCTTTTCGTCGCCGAAGGCAAGCAATTGAGCCTGGTCGCGACCGATGGTCACCGCCTTGCTTTTGCATCCGCCACGCTCGACGTCGAAGTGCCACGGCAAGAAGTCATCCTTCCTCGCAAGACGGTGCTCGAGATGCAGCGCCTGCTCTCCGATGCCGAAGGCGCGATCGAAATGCAGTTCGCCAACAACCAGGCGAAGTTCAGTTTTGGCGGCATGGAGTTCGTCACCAAGCTGGTCGAGGGCAAATTCCCCGACTACAACCGCGTGATCCCCAAGAACCACAAGAACAGCGTGACGCTGGGTCGTGCACCATTGCTCGCCAGCTTGCAACGCACCGCCATCCTGACGAGCGAAAAGTTCAAGGGTGTGCGCCTCAATCTCGAGCCCGGCACTTTGCGCATTGCGTCGAGCAACGCAGAGCAGGAAGAAGCGCAAGACGAGCTCGATATCGACTACGGTGGGGACGCGATCGAGATCGGCTTCAACGTGACCTACCTGATCGATGCGTTGGCCAACATGGGTCAGGAGATGGTTAAGTTGGACTTGGCCGATTCGAACAGCTCGGCCCTGTTCACCATTCCCGACAACGCGAGTTTCAAGTACGTCGTGATGCCAATGCGAATTTAAAAGAATAAGCCTGTCTGTTTGCCCGAGTTAGCGAGTCAGTGAGCGAGAGGAAAGAGTCCCAATGAGCGAAGAAAACAAGCCGAAAGTTCCGTCGGAAGCCCCGCATACCGAACCGGTCTACACCCCTGAAATCGAAAGTGCGATTCCGGTTGAGATCATTGCGCCCGACACTTCGTATGGCGAAGGCTCCATCACGATCCTTGAGGGCTTGGAGGCGGTGCGTAAGCGCCCCGGCATGTACATCGGGGACACGTCCGACGGCACCGGTTTGCACCATCTGGTGTTCGAAGTGGTGGACAACTCGATTGACGAAGCGCTGGCCGGCTATTGCGACGACATCGTCGTCACCATCCATTCCGACAACTCGATTTCGGTCACTGACAACGGTCGCGGTATTCCGACCGGCGTGAAGATGGACGACAAGCACGAGCCTAAGCGCTCGGCCGCTGAAATCGCCTTGACCGAACTGCACGCCGGCGGCAAGTTCAACCAGAACAGCTACAAGGTGTCGGGTGGTCTGCACGGTGTGGGCGTGAGCTGCGTGAACGCGCTCAGCGTGAAGTTGCGCCTGGTGGTTCGCCGTGAAGGCAAGATCCACGAACTGGAGTTCAGCCGTGGCTTCGTGCAGAACCGTTTGCTCGAGATAGTGAACGGCGTTGAGGTGTCACCGATGAAGGTCATCGGCGAGACAGACAAGCGCGGCACTGAAGTTCATTTTTTGCCCGACACGACAATTTTCATCGAGAACTCGGACTTCCATTACGAGATCCTGAGCAAGCGTCTGCGTGAGCTGAGCTTCCTGAACAACGGCGTGCGCATTCGTTTGCTCGACGAGCGCACAGGGAAGGAAGACGACTTCTCAGGCGCGGGCGGTGTGCGCGGCTTTGTCGAATTCATCAACAAAGGCAAGACCGTATTGCACCCCAATGTCTTCTACGCAGAGGGCAGGCGTCCGGCCGAAACCTATGGTGGCATCCCGGGCACGGAGATCGGCGTCGAAGTCGCGATGCAGTGGAACAGCGGCTACAACGAGCAAGTCCTTTGCTTCACCAACAACATTCCACAGCGCGACGGCGGCACCCACCTGACCGGCCTTAGAGCCGCGATGACGCGCGTCATCAACAAGTACATCGACGAGAACGATTTCGCCAAGAAGGCCAAGGTTGAAGTCACTGGCGATGACATGCGCGAAGGTCTGTGCTGCGTCATGAGCGTGAAGGTGCCCGAGCCTAAATTTTCCAGCCAAACCAAGGACAAGCTGGTGTCCAGCGAAGTGCGTGCACCGGTCGAAGACATCGTCGGCAAGTTGCTGGCCGACTATCTGCAAGAACGCCCGGCTGATGCCAAGATCATTTGTGGAAAGATTGTCGAAGCGGCCCGGGCACGCGAGGCCGCTCGCAAGGCGCGCGAAATGACGCGCCGCAAGGGCGTGCTCGACGGCATGGGCTTGCCCGGAAAGCTGGCCGACTGCCAGGAAAAAGATCCCGCACTTTGCGAGGTCTACCTGGTGGAGGGTGACTCAGCCGGCGGCTCTGCCAAGCAGGGGCGAGATCGCAAGTTCCAGGCTATTCTTCCACTGCGCGGCAAGATCCTGAACGTTGAAAAGGCACGCTACGAAAAGCTGCTGACCAGCAATGAAATCCTGGTGATGATCACTGCGCTCGGTACGGGTATCGGCCGCGCAGGTGGGAGCAGTGCGGGCGGCGGTGCGGATGACTTCAACGTCGCCAAGCTGCGCTACCACCGCATCATCATCATGACCGACGCCGACGTCGACGGTGCCCACATCCGCACATTGCTGCTCACCTTCTTCTATCGCCAGATGCCCGAGTTGGTCGAACGCGGCCACATCTACATTGCCCAGCCGCCGCTCTACAAAGTGAAGGTCGGCAAGGAAGAGCAATACCTGAAAGACGGCCCGGCACTCGATGCCTTCCTGCTCAAGGTCGCATTAAAAGACGCGAGCATTGAAACCGGTGGCGCCAACTCGACCACGCTCTCTGGCGACACGTTGTCTGAGCTGGCACGCAAGCACCAAGTGGCCGAAGCAGTGATCGCACGGCTGCGTAACTTCATGGATGCCGAGGCACTGCGCGCCATTGCAGACGGCGTTGCACTCGACCTCGACAACCCGGGCAGTGCCGAGGCCTCGGCCGTGGCATTGCAGATCAAGCTGCGAGAGCTGAACAGCACCGGCGTGCCTGCCGAAGTTGCCAGCGAGTTCGACGTGCGCACCGACAAACCGTTGCTGCGCATCAGCCGCCGGCATCACGGCAATATCAAGAGCAGCGTGATCACGCAAGACTTCGTTCATGGCGCTGACTACGCAGCCCTGGCCTTGGCAGCCAACACCTTCCGCGACCTGCTGAGTTCCGAGGGCGCCGTTGTCAAACGTGGTGAGGGCGAACGTGCAAAGGAAGAAAAGGTAGCCGACTTCCGTATCGCCATGAAATGGCTGATCAGCGAAGCAGAGCGCACCACTTCACGGCAGCGCTACAAGGGCCTGGGCGAAATGAACCCCGAGCAGCTGTGGGAAACCACGATGGACCCGACCGTGCGTCGCCTCTTGCGCGTGCAGATCGACGATGCCATCGAGGCCGATCGCGTGTTCACGATGCTGATGGGCGACGAGGTGGAACCGCGGCGGAATTTCATTGAACAGAATGCGCTGCGGGCCTCGAATATCGATGTTTGATCGCGACTAACGCGCCTTGGTTTAGACAAAGACGCTACCTTCGGGTGGCGTTTTACTTGGTCATTTCGACCGAAGAGGGCGTGCGGTTTGAGAGCCGAGAGAGTTGAACAATCTGGGAATAGGTCTTGTGCAGCTTGCCGAAATGCAGTTGGCAATAAAGGTTGAATGCGGCGATTAATTATTCGCCGGTCCATTCATGGCGCATAGCGGTTTAGGGCATTGAATATGTTGTCCGGCATCATTGCCGACACTGCAGCCGAAACTGTCGACCGCGCGCGTCTTTCCGGTCTCGGGTCAGTTGATCCTGCGTCCATGCGCTCTGCGGCTGGCGCGCCATTGCATCGATCGACTTTATCTGTGCATCGAGCGTTGTGCACTCGTTGGAAGCGTTCTCAACGCTCAGTGCGATACGTTGTTCTTGTCTATGTATCTGGGCCAAGACAGCACTGTTATTTCGTGTCGATGCTTCCCTATCTGCGGCACTCAGCCCATCTGAGAGATTCACATCAGGCTGCACCCAGACGATAGTTGGGCGGCTGCCTTCCGGGCATGGGCCATCGGAGTACGCCGTTGTGCCCAAAGCGGAAATGCACTTGGTGACCCCGTAGCTTTCAGACGTGCGTGGGTTTGGCTTCGCCGCAGGTTGAACTGATGCAGATGGGGGTGTTGGTTCTGTGGCGACGGCCGTAGGGGCACTCGATGTCGTGGCGGCAGGGAGTGGAGTTCGCCGCTCGAGCAACCATTCGCCGCCTCTATATGCAAGGAATACGACGGCCGCTGCAAGCGCCAGCCAAAGCATCCAGTGGCTGTCCTGCTTTGGTCGCAGGCTACGTTCCCAAACTGTCATCGCCTCTCGGCGGTCTTTCAAAGGGTCGTGATCGTTTAATGCCATGCGGCGTAGTGTCTTCGCTCAAAACAGGCCCCGCCGCGCGCATTCGAAAAAATTGCCGCACCGCCCCCAAGCCCGACTAACGCGGTGGTTGCAGCGCTGACTAGCTGCCGCATTAAAAGCGACCGGCTACGTCCTGCCGTCATGAGCCGCAACAGGCCGGCGGGTGTGGACTTCTTTGATTGCGTCGAGGGTGGATTGGGCGTTCGCCATGGGTGGAGGCTCTGTTTTGGGTGCGATTCGATCGATGTTGGTTCCTATCAAGACGGCGAGCGCACCGCTATAGATGTCGGCGAAATTCGCAGGCGGGAGATGGGCGGGCAAAAGGGGGGGGTCGATCGAGAGACAGAAGGGGTGATCAATCACCTGAAGCTGCTGCAAAGCGCTCCCGCATTGACGATGACGCTACAAAAAACATAGCGCACTGGTGTTAACGCTGTGGCTAGCCCGCTCCTTGCTAAGCAGAATCTCATGCGGTAACGCTTGGCAATCTCCCAACACCCTCTCTAACCACCTCCAGCGGCAAGGACTTCGGCAGTGACCACACCTTCCAGGAATTCGCGACCTTCGTTCGACGCATCCAGCGCGCTGGCTTGCCTCTGTCTCGCCTTTTGTGCCGCGCTGCCTGCGCATGCGCTCCCGAGCAACCCGCCGATCCGCGTCGCGCAACAGGGCGTCGAGTACATGAGCGGTGGTGCGAACAAGGACGAGGCGGCCTTCATGGCCATGGTGTCGCCGCGCTGGGCGGCCACGTTCGAATTCGGCCTGAAGAATGCCAGGCTGCCGGCGCCGGTACGCGTGGTGGTGCACAACGCGTCGAATGGCGATCTGATCATGGACGCGCTGTCGTCAGGCCCGGTCATGCTGGCGCGGCTCGAGCCCGGCGCCTACGACGTCGACGTGACGGTGGGCGGGCTCACGCTTACGCAATCGGTCAGCGTTTCCATCGATGTGCCGGGGCACGCAGTTTTCAACTGGCCTTCGAATTTCGACATGATGGCCGCGACTCAGGCCGCCGCACCTGTGACGGCGCAGACGTTGCCGGCACCCGCGCCGCAAGTGACGGAGGCATCGCGGACCACGGCGATGTTGTCGGTCAAGCATTGACCGTGCTGCGCCGGGGTTCTGCGCCGTCGCAGCGCTGGCCGCAAAACCGCCTGTCATCAGCAGGCAAGCGGACTCGCACCGACAATCGGGCTCCCACGTTTTCCAATGCGAGCTGCCGATGTTGATCAATTGCGTTGCCTACCAGCATGGCGCCAAGCTAGCCGATATCGATGTAGACAGCATCAGCGACTACATCGCGCGGCCCGATTGTTTCGTGTGGGTCGCACTGAGTGATCCGGAGCCTGAAGAGCTGGCGATGATGCAGTCGGAGTTCGGCTTGCACGAGCTGGCAGTGGAAGACGCGAGCCACGGCCATCAGCGGCCGAAGATCGAGGAGTACGGAGACTCGCTCTTCGTCGTGATGCATCTCATTGAACCGATCTCAGCGACCGCTGATAGCGAGGCGACCCTCAACGTCGGCGAGGTGGATGTGTTTGTTGGGCTGAACTATGTGCTGTCGGTGCGCAGCCGAAGCAGGTCGGGGTTTCTGGGCGTGCGCGAGCGTTGCGAACGAGAGCCAGAGCTGCTGCGCAATGGCTCCGGCTTCGTGCTGTACGCACTGATGGATGCGGTGGTCGACCGCTACTTTCCAGTGATCGACGCGCTGGAGGTCGAGCTCGAAGAAGTCGAGCAGCAGATCTTCAGTCAGGGTGAGCCGCGCGCGAGTATCAAGCGGCTCTATGAACTCAAGCAGCGCGCCATGGTGCTCAAGCACGCGGTCGCGCCATTGCTGGAAGGCGCGGGCAAGTTGCATGGCGGACGCGTGCCGCAGATTTGCGCCGGCTCGCAGGAATACTTTCGCGACGTGGTGGACCACCTGAGTCGCATCAACGGCTCGATCGAGTCGATCCGCGACACCATCAGCACCGCGGTGCACGTCAATCTCTCGATGGTGACGATTTCGGATGGCGAGGTCACAAAGCGACTGGCGGCCTGGGCCAGCATCTTCGCGGTGTGCACGGCCTTTGCCGGCATTTGGGGCATGAACTTTGAGGCGATGCCGGAGCTCAAGTGGCGCTATGGCTATCTCATGGCCCTTGGCCTGATTGCTGCTACGTGCGGCGTGTTGTATTGGCGGTTCCGCAAGGCCGGCTGGTTGTAACGTTGACCTTAGCGCTGACCTGGACGCCGACTGAAGTCAGCCTCACCTAAGGCGCGCGCAGCACAGTGGCTAGCGGTGCGATTCGCGCCAGGAAGACCGAAGGACTTTCATCATGAAACCATTTTTCTCACCCGTCCGTTCGCTGCTCGTCGCGGCCGCTTGTGGCGTTGCGCTGCTGGGCGCGATATCGGCGAACGCGGCCAATCCGCCGATCTTCATGACGCATGGCGTCGAGTACATGAGCGGCGGCATCGGTGCCGACGAGGCCGAGCTGATGCAAGTCGTGTCACCGCGCTGGGCGGCGACCTTCGAGTTCGCGGTCAAGGACCATAAAGGTGCTGATTTAGCGGCCAACGTGCACGTGACCGTGCGCGACAAAAGCGGCACCGCGCTGCTCGACAACGTGGTGTCGGGTGGCCCGTACTTTGTCGCGCGACTCGAGCCCGGCGAGTACGAGGTCGAAGCCCAACTCGGCGGCCAGAGCCTCAAGCAGCCGCTGCAAATCATGGCTGGCGCACCTGCCAAGGCGACGTTTCTGTTCCCCGTGGGCGCCGACGCGGCCCCTTCTGTGACAGCCGCGGCGCCGACAGCAAAGCCGTAGTGATATCCGCCCGTGTCCGCGCCTTGAATGTGCGGCACGCGCCTTGCAGTTGTCTGTCCCCGGGCCGTGCCCGTTCCGACTGACCCGATGCCTTTCCGTTCCATGAGTGTTTTGACAGCGCTGTTGCATGTGCTGATCGGCTTGCGTCTTGTGCCTGCGCTCGCATCGTCGAGGCCGTTGTGGCCGCTCGCTGCGCTTGCGATCGTCGCGCTGCTCGTTTCAGCCGCCACCATCCCGCTGCCTTTCCTGTCGCGCGGCATCGCCAAAAAGACTTCTGCCGTCGATGTGCTGAAGTGGATAGGGCTCATCAGCATGGGCTGGTTCTCTTCGCTGTTCGTGCTCACGATCCTTAGAGACGTCGGCATGTTGCTGACCTGGGCTGTCGGCGCGGCCAGTGGCATGGTGATCGACTGGCCGGCGTTGCGGCAATGGAGCGCTGTGGCAGTCCTGGGCGTGGCGACGGCGACCTCTCTGATCGGCTTCGTCAATGCGCGCCGCACGGCTGGCATCAAGCGCGTCGACGTGCCGATCACCGGGTTGCCGGCGGCACTGGATGGCTTCACGATCGCGCAGCTGAGCGACATCCACGTAGGCCCGACCATCAAGGGCGGCTACATCAGCCGGATCGTCGAGGCGGTGAACCGGCTCGACGCCGACGTGGTCGCCATCACCGGTGACCTGGTCGACGGCACGGTCCCGGAGCTGCGTGACCACATCGCGCCGCTCGCTGGCTTGCGTGCGCGGCACGGAACCTTCGTGGTCACGGGCAACCACGAGTACTACGCTGGCGCGCACGCTTGGATCGTCGAGCTGCGCCGGCTCGGCCTCACGGTGCTGCTCAATGAGCATGTGGTGTTGCAGGGCCGTCCGCCGCGAGGCGCACAAACCGACGAGGAGGTGAATGCCGATGCATTGGTGCTGGCGGGGGTGACCGATTTCACTGCTGGGCACTTCGACGCGGCACATGCCAGCGACCCACGCGCTTCATTGGTCGGCGCACCGCTTGGGGCGACGACCCGCGTGTTGTTGGCGCATCAACCGCGCAGTGCCGCGGCGGCGGCCGATGCGGGCTTTCACTTGCAGTTGTCAGGTCACACGCACGGCGGCCAGTTTTTTCCGTGGAACCTCTTTGTGCCCCTGCAGCAACCCTTTACGGCGGGGCTGCACAAGCTGAGTGACATGTGGGTCTATGTGAGCCGCGGCACCGGCTATTGGGGTCCGCCCAAGCGCTTTGGCGCGCCGTCTGAAATTACGCTGCTGCGATTGGTGCCCGAGCGGCTTTGACCACGACGGGCGCCAGGCGCTTGGCGTTCGACGTCGCCTTGGCGTGAATCGGGTGCAGCCCGCGCTGTGCCGCCAGGGCGGAGGCGCTCGACAGCTGGCTCACCGTGGCGGCGGAACGCGTGGCGGCATCGACAAAAGCGGAATGGTGCGCCATCGCCTGAGCTGGCGTGGTGCTGCTTGCCAGCGCGAAGAGTGCGGTGACGCTGCCGATCCAGTGCTTGACGACGCTGTTCATGAGCATGAATTGCTTGTTGCCCAACTCGTCCGCCATGGCGGCGGTCGACTCGTTGGCAGCCTCGAACTTCTCCTTGCCCATCAATTGAAATTCGGCCATGTCGGCGGCGCTGGGCGCAAGCCCGGCGGAGGCCATGCGTTGCGTGCGGACCTGAATGACCGAGCCGGAGGACATCAGCATCTCCCCGGTCTTGAGCACGACATCGGTCCACACCATCAGCGGGTTGACAAAGCGTGGCGAAGCAGAAGTAGAGCGAGAGGACATGGAAGTGTGACAGCGTTGATTTCGATTGATAACTATAGTCTCGGCGGACACCTTTTGCTGCGGTGCAGCATTCAACAAAGCTGCGATTGGTAAAAGCGTCCTACTTTGCATTTGGAAACGTTCTCGTTGCGGGTGAAGTACTTCTTCAACGCCGCATCCAGGAGCCGAATCCGGGCGAAAACTTCTACAAGGTTGGGTACGGGTACCGTTTCTAGACGGCGTGCTTGAGCCAGTCCGTGGCGAGTGCCAAATCGTCCAGCCACGCCTTGTAGGCCTGCTCGTGCTCGGCAGGGTCGCCGCGAAGCAATGCGGACGGATGCAACGTCACCAGCACCTTGCGTCCGCGCGGACCGTCGTGCCACTGGCCGCGCTCACGCGTGACGGCGACGGGCCGGCCCAGCAAGGCCTTGGCCGCTGTGGCACCGAGCGCAATCAAGGCATGCGGCTGAACTTGTTCGATCTCGCTTTCAAGCCAATGCAGACAGGCGGAGGCCTCACGTTGAGTCGGCGTTTTGTGAATGCGCCGCTTGCCGCGAAGCTCGAACTTGAAGTGCTTGACCGCGTTGGTCACATAGAGCTGCTCGCGCGGCCAACCGAGCTGCGCGATGGCTTGATCGAACAGGCGCCCGGCAGGCCCGACGAACGGGCGACCACGCAGATCTTCCTGGTCGCCGGGTTGCTCTCCGACCACCATCAGTGCGGCGTGGACCGGGCCTTCACCGAACACCGATTGCGTCGCGTGTTCACCGATGGGGCATTCACGGCACCGGTCGGTCGCTTTCTTGAGGGCGGTCAGCGCCTGCGCTGGGTGGATGGCAACAGTGAGCTCTGCGAAGACGCCGCGACCAACGTCTTCTGGCCCGGCAACGCCCTCGTGCGGCGCATTCGACACCCTCGGCGCCGTCTCACTTGCCACGGGCACGATGCGCCGCGCAGGCTGCGTCGGCGCGGCTTCGACCATGCGCCCGCTACGTGCCATCGCGTCGGCTGCCAGCCCGCTGATGAGTTCGGCCTCCGGCAGGTTGTGCCAGTACTTGACCGGCATCTCCTTTTTCATCATCGCCATCTTGAGGCGCGCTGGATTGAAGATGTTGGCGTAGTAGGTGAGCCACAGGGCTTCGCCCGCGTCGGGCGCGGGTGCATGGCGACGCTCGCCGCCAGGGCCGAAGTGCAGGCGCTCGCCATCCCAGTGCACTGAACGCTCCGGTGTCAGGATGGCCCACTCCATCTGCGTAAAACGTCGCATGAAGAACGGCGCCACGGCTTCGACAATGTGGTGATCGGGCTCGAACCACGCGACGTGCAGTGGCGGCTTTCCCTCTCCGCTCTCAACGGTGCGAAAGCGCACGAAGGCTTTCATCTTGTGCATGTCGCGCCGCACCGATTGAGCCATGTGCTGCACCTTGACACGGCCTGCATCGAGCGGGTCGTGACGCAGCGCGGGCTCATGGACAAGTCTCCACAGCAGGCTGTACAGCAGGCCGAAGCGAGCGGGGTCGTTGTGCAGAATGACCGTTTCGCACAGCGTGACGAAAGACGACGGCACCACCAGGTTGATCGGACCATGCGAATGCGCTGCGACAAGTGGACTGGTCGGCGACACGTCGGAATCCGAGAACAAATCTGCCGCGCCGCTTGCGGGCGTGTGCCATGCGACTTCTGCAGGAGCGATCAGTTTCGCAAGCAGCGCGCGGGCTTCGTTGCGAAAGCCCGGCCAGTCCGTTTCGCTTGCAAGTGAGATGTTCGTGACCGTGAGACCTGCCATAAACCAAGGCTATGACGCAGCGGTCGCGGTCGATGTAGGGATTGAGCGCGCGCCATGGGCAGCGGTCACGCAACCACAGGGCCTCATGCGTCGAACAGAGAACCTTGCACGTGCGCGGGGCGCAGCTGCGCCGCAAGCCGGTGGCTGGTGAGCGTGGGGTCGGGCCGATGATCGGCCGTCACGACGAAAGGCATCACTTTCTTGAGCGGCACATGCAGTCGCGAAAGATCGTCGCTGCGCAATTGCCGCACGCGCCGCGCGATGAGCAGCCGGTCGACCGCCTTCACGCCCAGGCCCGGCACGCGCAACAGCATGGCGCGCGGCGCCACATTGAGGTCCACCGGAAAGCGCTCGACATGCGCCAGCGCCCACGCCAGCTTGGGATCGACATCGAGCGACAGCATGCCGCCTTGTGCTTTGGGCACGATCTCTTCGTGCGAAAACCCATAGAACCGCATCAACCAGTCGGCCTGATAGAGCCGGTGCTCACGCACCATGGGCGGCGACTTCAACGGCAGCGAAGACGAGGCATCCGGAATAGGGCTGAATGCCGAGTAGTACACCCGGCGCAAGCTGTAGGCGCCGTAGAGATTGGCGCTGGTCGACAGGATGGCGACGTCGTCGGCGGCGTCTGCACCGACGATCATTTGCGTGCTCTGCCCAGCGGGCGCGAAGCGGGGCGGCTTGGCGCGGCGCGGTGTGGCGTTTGGCATCGAGACGATCGAGGTGACGCTGCTGTCGCGTGCCGCACCTTTGGCGTCGTCGATGTGGACGGCCAGCCGCGCCATCGATTTGCGGATCGCCGTGCCGTCTTTCTCCGGTGCCAGCAATGCCAGGCCCTGCAGCGTCGGCAGTTCGATGTTGATGCTGAGCCGGTCGGCATAACGGCCCGCTCTTTGCAGCAGCTCGGGCGACGCGTCGGGAATGGTCTTCAGATGAATGTAGCCGCGAAAGTCGTGGTCTTCGCGCAGCACGCGCGCGACCTCGACGACCTGCTCCATCGTGTAGTCGGGGCTCTGGATGATGCCGCTGGAAAGAAACAGGCCTTCGATGCAATTGCGGCGATAGAAGTCGAGCGTCAAGCTCACCACTTCGTTCACCGAAAAGCGCGCGCGCTGCACGTTGCTCGTCACGCGATTGACGCAGTACAAACAGTCGTACGTGCAGAAGTTGGTGAGCAGAATCTTGAGCAGCGAGATGCATCGGCCGTCAGGTGCATAGCTGTGGCAAATGCCGGAACCTTCGGTCGAGCCGATGCCTTTGCCGCCGACCGAATTGCGCTTGCTCGTGCCGCTCGATGAGCACGAGGCGTCGTACTTGGCGGCGTCGGCCAGCACAGCGAGTTTCTGTTGAATATCCACTGGATGAATTTACAGTGGTTGTCGGATTCAATCCATACCGTTCGTCTCGTCCGCCTGCCTCAGGCGGCTTGTTTTGACGCGGCCAGCTTCTTCGCGTTGAGTTCCATGAGCAGATACAGCGCCCCGGCGATCGCGAGCGGCGCCCAGTAGTACATCGCCCGATAACAAAGCACTGCCGCGATCAACACGCTGTTGCCGAGCGGTGGTGAGAGCACGGCAATGAAGACCGCCTCGAGCACGCCGAGCCCGGCCGGTACACGCGACAGCAAGCCTGCCACGGCTCCGATCAGCAACACGCCGAGCGCCATCGGATAGCTCACCTTGCCGAGCAGCAGTACATACATGGTGGCGCCCATCACCGCCCAGTTGGCGCACGACATCGCCAACTGCACCAGCGCGACGGGCAACGCGGGCAATGCGATCTCGTGGTCGCGGATCGTCCACTCACGGCGTTTTGAAAACGCGCACAGCAGCAGGTAGGCGAGCGCAATCAGCACCAGCACACCGCCGACCGCTCTCAACGCGGCCATCCCCAGATGCCATGTGTCCGGCAACTTGAGCGGCCAGAACAGAAAGGCCGTGCCCGCGAGCAGAAAGTAGCCGAGCCAGTTGGTCAGCATGCTGCTGCCGACGATGCGGGCGATGGTCGTCGGCTCGAGCCCGAGCCGCGAATACAAGCGAACGCGCATCCCCAGTGCACCGACCAGAGTTCCGAGGTTCAGGTTGAACGCATAACTTACGAAAGCGATGGCCATCACCGTTGCCGCCGGCAACTTGTGGCCGGTGTAGTGCCGGCCGACGAGATCGAAGGTGCTGTAGATCAGGTGACTCGACGCTGCCAGCGCGGCACCCAGCAGCAGCACGTGCAGCGGGTAGGCGCGCAGGGTCGTCATTACTTCCGACCAGTCGATAGACCGGGCCTGGACGACCAGCAGCGTGATGACGAAGGCCAGGAAGCCCAGCACCACGATGCGCTTGGCCCAAGGCCACCATGGCTTGCTCGTGATGTTGAGGATCCATGATCGGCGCGGAGGCATTGGCTGCGACCTGGTGGACCGGGCCGCGGCCGGGGTCATGCGGCTGTGTCCGTCTGCGTAGCGCCCGCCGTTGCGCTGCCGCTGCCTTGCGCACCAGACTCGACCCGTTGCAGGCGCGGCGCATGGCGCGGCAGCCAGCGAATCCACGCGGGATACCAGCGCAGCAGGTGAAAGATGAAGAAGCTGCGCACCAGCCGCCATCCGCTCCACTCGGTAAGGTCCGATGTCTTGATCTGCTTGCAGCTCAGTGCGATCAGCGTGTCGAGTCGGTCGGCCAACACGCCGTTGAACTCACGGTCACGCACGATCACGTTGGCTTCCAGGTTGAGCGACAGGCTCAGCGGATCGAGGTTGCTCGAGCCGACCGTGCTCCAGCGATCGTCCATCACGGCGACCTTGCCATGCAGCGGTCGCTCGCAGTATTCGTAGACCCGCACACCGGCATTCAGCAGGTGGTGATACAGCATGCTGGCGGCGGTCTTGACGATTGGCATATCGGGCTCGCCCTGCAGGATGAGCTTTACATCGACACCGCGCCGAGCGGCGCGCCGCATCTCCTGGATCAGGAGGTAGCCGGGAAAGAAGTACGCGTTGGCAATCACGACACGCTGCCTGGCCGCGCGAATCGCGGTGCGGTAGTGGCGCTCGATGTCGTTGGTATGACGCCGGTTGTCCCGGCTGACGAAGAGCACATCGGCCGTACCTGATGGTTGCGCAATGGTGACGTCCACGTGTTCTTTCGCGGCCCGAAGCCGCCGCCTGAACCAGCCCGCACCTTTGCCACCCACCGCGATGGCGTGCAGCACGAAGCGATGGATTTCCACGACGATCGGACCCGTCAACTCGACCACATAGTCCTGCTTGGACTTGGGCCCGTGCGCGATCAGGTGATCGGCCGCATAGTTGATGCCGCCGACGAAGGCGCGCGCCCCGTCGATAACGACGAGCTTTCGGTGCATGCGACGAAAGATGTTGAGGCGCTGCCCGAAGTACCGCTTGCCCGGATCGAACACGCGCACCCTGACGCCGACCGAGGTGAGCGACGCCATGTACTCCGGCGACAGATCGGGTGAGCCGAAGCCGTCGATCATCAGGTCGACCTTGACGCCGCGGCTGGCGGCCGACACCAGCGCGTCACGCAGCCCCAGGCCGACTTCATCTTCAAACAGGATGAAGGTCTCGATGATGACTTCTCGCTCGGCCTTGGCAATAAGCCCGAACACGCGCGGAAAAAACTCCTCGCCGTTTTCCAGCAGCGCGATGGTGTTGCCGGCGATCCAATGCGCGCTCATGGTTTGACCCCGATCGTTTACAGCGAGATGTCTGCGACCAGCGGCGCATGGTCGGACAAATGCGACCAAGGCTTGCGCGGCAACACGATGGGCGAATGCACGCCGGCATTGCGCACATAGATACGGTCCAGTTGCAACACGGGAAAGCGTGCCGGAAACGTGCGCGCGGCGCTGCCATTGGCCTGCAAGAAGACTTCGTGCAGCGCAGCGCCTTGTTCCAGGATCTCGTGCGCGCGGCCGCGCCAGTCGTTGAAATCACCGGCGACGATCAGCGCCGCATCGGATGGCACTTCGTCTCGCACGATATGGCACAGCAGTTCGAGTTGCTGCTGCCGATGTGCCTCCGCCAGACCCAGGTGCGCGCAAATCACATGCACATCGACCGGGCGACCCGGCAGGCGCAGCACGCAATGCAACAGGCCGCGTTTCTCCGGTCCGGTGATGGATACGTCATGGTTCTTGAAATGCACGATCGGGAATTTGGAAAGCACCGCGTTGCCGTGATGTCCCTTGGGATACACCGCATTGCGGCCATAGGCAAATTGCGGCCACATGGTGTCTGCAAGGAATTCGTAGTGCGGTGCCTCGGGCCAGTTGTCGACTTTGCGCGAGTGCCGCGAATGCGTGCCCAGCACCTCCTGCAAAAACACGACGTCCGCGCCGACAGTGCGAACGGCATCGCGCAGCTCCGGCAGGATGAATTTGCGATTGAGCGCAGTGAACCCTTTGTGGGTGTTCACTGTCATGACCTTGAGGGATGTGGGTGCGGGTGTCACAGATCTCGGTTGTAACGGTCACGCGCTCGATGGGCTGTAGGAACGCGCCACCTTCGCCCTCATTCCTTTCCGACCCTGCCAAAGCTTGCCGAAACCTTTCGTACTCGCCCTCCTCGCTCCTACAACTCTGACTGCTGCGCCCCGACACGGTGCGCGCCAACTGGGGCTACGGTGGAACCAGAGCTTTTCGAGCGGAAGGGCTCATCCATCCATTCTGAAATTCAGTAAAGGACATCGCCATGAAAAACCAACGTCTGTTATCCGTACTCACCGCCACCTTGTTGGGCGTCGGCAGCATCAGCGCAATGGCCCAGGACAAGCCTGCAGCACCCAATCCGTCCAAGGGCGGCGAAGGCAGCACGATCTCGCTCAAGAACGGTACAACCAACCCGCCTCAGCGACCTGACGGCACCGAACCGGTGTCGCGCGAAGCTGTGAAGGCAGAGACGCGCGCTGCTAACCGCGCGAAGACCATTCCAACCGGCGAAGCGAGCACGATGGGCTCGATGACCAAGCAGCCTAACGAGACGATGCAGGCGACCGGTGACATGTCCCGCAAGGAAGTCAGCATGGCGGGGCGCAAGACCAAGCCGATGCGTGGTGACAAGGTCGAACGTCCAGACGTTCCCACCAATCCAGCCGCAGGTGGTGGTACGCCGAAGTAATTCGGTGCTCGCCTGAGGCAAAACAAAAGCCCGTAGCGCGATGAGCGCCACGGGCTTTTTTATGGACGTCGAGGTTGAGCTTTTATGCACTCAGCGTCGATGGCTCATCCCTTGAGGGGAGGCGGCGTGCGATGGCCGTCCGGGCCGCCCTGACCGCGGTGACCGCGTTGACCGTCGTGGCCCATGTGCGCAGTTTCCGCATCGAAGGTTTTTTGCTGTTCGGGATTCAGGCCCGCGTAGAAGGTCTTCGTTGCTTCCGCCCGCTTCGCGAACATGGCGGTGCGCTCGCTCTGGCGGGCTTGCATGCGCTCGAGACGCTGCGGCGTTGTCAGCTTGGCAAACTCAGCGCGGTCGGGCCGCTGCGGTGGTGGGCCTGCAGGGGGCTGCGTCGATGCGGTGAAGTTGGTCCAGGCAGCTTCTTGCGTCGGGCTGAGCTTGAGCTTTTCTTTCAATGCCGCCATGCGTTTGGCCCGGTGCTCCTGCATGCGGGCAAATCGCTTGGCAGGATCTCCGTGGTCCATGCGGCGATGGTCGGCCGCGGGGTCGGCTTTGCCGACGGGAGCCTGAGCAGTGGGCGCAGCGGGCGCAGTCGTCGGCGCCGATGGCGCCGGTTGCGCGAAGGCTCCTGCAGTGACGAGCGTAGCGGTGGCCAGCATGCTGGCCCAGAGAACACGTTGGCGGAGTTTGATCATGACGTTGCTTCCTTTTGAAGCCTGCCACCGAAGGGCGGCAGGTGAGGGTAAGTGTGGAAGCCGTCCGTGTCGATTCCGTGAGCGCAGCGTGAGCTTGCGTAAAGTTCAATGAACTGTTCAGTGAATCATTTGGGCCGCGGCCGCCTCAATCGGACGTCAGGCGGGTCGGTCGTTCCGGAAACCAGTTGCCGTGAAAGCCTACCGGCACGCGATGCGGCAAGGAGGCGATGCACACCGGGCCCTTGGCGACGTCTCGCGCATCGAAGATGACGAGGTCGCTCGTGTTGCTGCGGCCGCGCCACACGGTGGCCAGGAGCCAGCCATCGCCTTCGTCGGCTTCGTCGGCGCGGGGCACGAAGATGGCTTCGGAAACCATGTCGGGCGCATCGAAGGTGAACATGTCGCGGGCGCCTGTCGCGTGATCGACATGGACGACGCTCGCGTACATGCGCACTTCGCCATCGTTCAGCGCGACGTGTCCGGCGAACCACCCGTGGCGATACGCAAACCCGGCGTAGCGCTCGTCCATTCGCGGGAATTCGCCGCGGGTTTCTTCCAGCACCGTTTGCGTGAACTCGTGGGCCGGGTTGTCGAGGTCGAAGGTCCAACGGGTGAGGCGTGAGGGCGTGCGGCTGTCGCCGGCGGGCGAGCCGTCCGGGTACGGAAAAAGCGGCGGCAGGTCGAACTGCATGACGTCGACGAACACGCTGTTGCCGGCTTCCCACGCGTTCATCACATGGAACACGTAGCAGGCCGGACCCGACCACCAGACCAGGTCTTTGGTGCTGCCGTTGCGCGGCATCATGCCGACGCGTGTGCCGTGCGCAGGTTCCCACGCGAAGGGCGGCCGGCCCGATTGGGCGCGCTCGCGGCTGGCGGTGAGCGGCATGACCGGGAACATCACGTGCTCGGCACTGACCGCGAAGTCGTGGACCATGCTCGCGTAGGGCGCCTCGAAATGTTCCCGCCGCGTTACGCGGCCTTCGCGCGAGACGGTGCCGAAGCTCATGCCGCTGGAGAGCGACTCGGGCGTGCCGTAGCCGAAGAAGAGCAGCTCGCCGGTGCGCGGATCGGTCTTGGGATGGGCGGTGACGCGGTGCTGCAGGCCGCCGTCGAAGTCCGTGGGGCCCAGCGTGTCGAGGGTGGCCAGATCGATCACGACCGGCAGGTGTGCTTCTTCGAGCGCGAGCACTCGGCCTGCGTGGCCGATGACATTGGTGTTGGCGACGCCGTCCGACGGGCCCGTTTTGACCCAGCGGTTCCGGTAGTGCACCGCGCCGTCGGCGATGTGAAAGGCGTGGAGCATGCCGTCGCCTGAAAACCAATGGGCCTTGGCGTCCGGCACGCGCGGGTTCGGACCGTTGCGGACCAGCGTGCCGCGCAGACTTTCAGGCAATGTCCCGTGCAAGGGCAACGGGCCGACTTCGATCTCGAAATCGATCGGCGCCAGGTTCGATGGCGCCGCGGTGTGGCGCGGGGTCGCTTCGTTCATGAGAAGGCTCCTGTTCTTCGCGGAAATCGCGGCGCTGGGCTTTCTGTGCCTGCGCGATGCCATCGTATCGGCGGTCTGCTTTTTTAGGGGCATGCCGTCCTAACTCATTCATAAGTTGAATTGGTCACGCGCCTACAGGGGGGATTGGGCAACGGGCGAAGAATGAAGCAAGGGTCGAATCAACAACGTCAGGGAACGCACATGCCAGCGCACGAAGCCGCTCGATGGGAAGCGGAGGATCTTGATTTCCGGCGCATCGTGCTCGGCGACGTACACGAGGACGAGAACCTTTTTTATCTGATCAGTTGTGCCTCTTTCATAGAGAGTGGCTCCGATCTCTACACGCACAACCTGATCGACTTCTTCCGTGGCGATACCGAGGTGGCCGACTGGCTTCGCGATCGCTGGGAGCCGGAAGAGCTGAAGCACGGGCGTGCCTTGCGAGCCTATGTCCAGCACGTCTGGCCTGAGTTCGCGTGGCAGCCGGCCTTCGACGCGTTCCTCCATGAGTACGCGACCTACTGCAAGGTCGAACTGCTGGCGCCTACCCGGGCGCTGGAGCTGGCGGCGCGCTGCGTCGTCGAGACCGGCACGGCGACGTACTACAGCGCTCTCGCCCAGAGCACGAACGAGCCGTTATTGCACGAGCTGGCTAAGCGCATCGCTGCCGACGAGGTCAGTCACTACAAGAACTTCTATCGCTTCTTCAAGCGGTATCGCGCGCAGGAAGCGCCGGGTCGCGCACGCGTGTTGGCGACGGTCGGCCGGCGCACGCTGGAGCTGAAGAGCGAAGACGCGGACTGCGCGATAAGGCACGTGGCCAGGTCGCACGCGCCGGAGCGTGCCGGCGACTCCGCTTATATGCAGCAGATCAGCGCGCGCATGAATGCGACCATCCGCCGCAATTTGCGACCGGGTACCACGCTCAAGATGCTGATGCGCCCGCTGGCTTTGCCGCCGACCTTGCAGGCCATAGTTCAGTGGCCGGTCGAGCAGTTCATGCAGCGCGTGTTCTTGCGCTAGCGCCGCGGCATCGGCATAGGCCTCGCCCGCGCATCAAGGCAGGGCTTCGAGTTCCCACGATACGTTTTGCCACACGACGCCGAAACCGGCTGACGAGACATTGCGTGCCCCTGGATTCCGCAGCGCTTCGAGTGCCCATTGGGCACCGGCAGTGACGCTGTCGACCAGCGGGACCGGCACTTGGGCCGCGATGTCGGCGGCCATGCCTGCGAGGCCCGCGCCGCCGAGGATCACAGCCTGTGCCTTGAATCGATCGGCCGCCTGGCAGCAGGCCTCGGCCAGCATCTTGCGAGCGCCGACCGGATCGGCGGCGAGCTGCGCGCCGGTGGGCGCTACCGTGTGGATGCCAGCCAGCGTCTGGCCGTGGCCGAGCGCATTGGCCAGGCGCGCGAGCATCGGCCGCCAGCGGTCGCCGCCGGTCACGATGGCGAAGCGCCCGTGCCACGCGGCGGCCGTGAAAGACGCCTCGGCCAGGCCGCTCACCGGCACACCGGCGCCATCGCGCAACGCAAAAAGTCCGGGATCGCCGAAGCACCCGATCAGTACCGCGTCCGGCTTGAGTCCTTGCGCTTGCGCCACCGCCCAGCTGTCGAGCACTGCGTGGTTCGCGACCGCGTAGCTGGCTTCGTCCGAGATGTAGGGTGCGCCGAAACGCGCCGTCAACGTATGCGCCGACAAGGCCGGGCCGGCGGCGGCTTGCACGTGGCCCTGCAGCAGCGCGGTGACGGACGCCGAGGTGTTCGGATTGATGACGAGCAGGCTGGGCATCGCGGCGTTGTTCCCGGATCGCTTGGTGTCGTTCGGGTCAGCGGGGCCGCGCGGCACGTCGACGCAGCAGCGCGGCCGAGCCGAGCGCGATCGCCATCACGCCGAACGACACGATGGTGGTCACGGTACCGAGCGCATAGATCGACGGCGTCGTCACCGTCGAGGTCAGTCCTTGCAGTTCGAGTGGCAGGGTATTGACGTCGCCGATGGCCTGCGAGGTGCGTGCGATTTCGTCCCAGCTGAGCGTGAAGCCGAACATGCCGATGCCGACGATCGAAGGGCCGATGAGCGGCAACACGACGAACCTGAATGCTTGCCACGGCGTGGCGCCGAGGTCGCGCGCGGCTTCTTCGTAAGCCGGGTCGAAGCGGTTGAACACGGCGAACATGATGAGCAGGCCGAAGGGCAAGGTCCACGTCAGGTGCGCGCCGAGCGCCGAAGTAAAGAGGCCGAGGGCTGTGCCATAACCCTCGAGCATGTCGGTTGCGCCGAGTGCCGTCAGTGCTTCCTTGATGCCAGTGTCTATGAGGCGGAACTGCAGTCCGATGCCGAGCGAAATAATGATCGACGGCATGATCAAACTTGCCACCGTGATGAAGAAGAGGGCGTTGCTGCCGGTGAGCTTCTTGCGGAATGCGAGGCCTGCCAAAACCGACAGTACGACGGTGAAGGCCATGACGACGGCGCCGAGAGCGAGCGAGCGCCTGAACGCTGCGCCGATGTCTACCGTGCCGAGGCCTTCTGCAAGTTTGTAGAACCAGTGCAGGGAGACACCGCGCAGCGGGAACGTGAGGCCGCCTTCGGGCCCCTGGAAGCTGAGCACGAAGATCGTGATCATCGGGCCGTATAAAAAGACAACGAAAAGCGCGAAGACGATGGCCAGCGGCCAGAAGCCCGGGGAGCGTTGTTCGCCTATGCGGTTGCTCATGGCGTCACAGTTCCTTCCGGATGTCGACGAGCCGGGTCAGACCCCAGATGATCATGAGCACGACTGCCAGCAGGATCATCGCGTTGGCTGCGGCGAGCGGGAACTGCAGGTACGAGGTCTGTACCTGGATGATCTTGCCGATGGAGGCGATCTGCTGGCCGCCCATCACGCCGATGGTGACGAAGTCGCCCATCACGATGGTGATGACGAAGATCGAACCGATGAGGATGCCGGTGCGCGACAGCGGAACGATGACGTTCCACAGCGTCTGCCAGCCGGACGCTCCGGCGTCGCTGGCTGCTTCGAGCAGACTGCGGTCGATGCGCATCATCGAATTGAAAATCGGCACGATCATGAACATCGTGTAGAGGTGCACGAAAGCGAGCACCACCGAGAAATCGGAGAACAGAAGCCACTCGATCGGGTCGTGGACCACGCCCAGGCTCATCAGTCCCTGGTTGACCAGGCCGTTGCGACCCAGCAGCGGAACCCACGAGATCATGCGGATGACGTTGGAGGTCCAGAAAGGCACCGTGCACAGCACGAACAGCACCGTCTGCATGGTCGACGAGCGCACATGGAACGCAAGAAAGTACGCGACCGAAAAACCGATGAGCAACGTGATGCCCCAGACCAGCAGACAGAACTTGAGCGTGCTGATATAGGTGCTGAGCGTGACGCAGTAATCACCGTTGTCGGTGAGGTGCGTGCAGCCTTCGAAGATGCCGATGTAGTTGCGAATCGAGATGGCAGGAATGAGCTCGTATTCGTTGAAGTTCCACAAGCTGACCATCGCGATCAGCGCCAGTGGAATCAAGAAGAAGAGCAGGAATACCAGCGCGAACGGCGCCGCCTGCCACCATGCCTTCACGGTGTGGCTGGGCAGGGATGCGGCGTGACCGGACGTTGCTGGTGCGCTCATGAATCAATGTTGGAAGAGGAGTGTTCCCGAGGCGAGCAACAGTGTTCAGGCTGCTACGAACTCGTTCCACTTCTTGACCATGTACTCGTTCTCGTCCATCACCGCGTTCCAGCAGGCGATGCCGCCCATGCGTTCTTCATAACTGCCGCCGTCGCGGATTGCGCCGGTCTTGGCCAGCACATCGCCGTTCGGGCTCTTGATGTCTTGCGAAGCGGGTTTGCCTTCCATCCAGTAGGCCCACTCGTAGCCTTCCATCTTGGCCTTGGCGGTGTCGAGCACGGCGCTGTAGTAGCCCTGACGATTGAGGTACGCGCCGGCCCAGCCGTCGAGGAACCAGTTGATGAACTCGTAGGCGCCGTCGAGCTTCTTGCCGCTCAGGGTGGCTGGCAGACCGAAGCCGGCAGCCCAGGCGCGATAGCCTTCTTTCAGCGGTTGGAAGTTGCAGGCGATGCCCTTGGTGCGCACGGCCGTGACGGCCGGCGACCACATCGACTGGATCACCACTTCGCCCGAGGCCATCAGGTTGACCGACTCGTTGAAGTCTTTCCACAGTGCGCGGAACTGACCGGCCTTCTTGGCTTCGATCAGCGTCTTGATCGTCAGGTCGATCTCGGCCTTGGTCATGTTGCCTTTGTCGGCGTACTTGTGGATGCCCTTGGCTTCCACCACCATGGCCGCGTCCATGATGCCGATCGACGGGATGTTCAGGATGGCGGCCTTGCCCTTGAACTCCGGGTTCAGCAGCTCGGCCCACGAGGTGATGGGGCGCTTGATGAGGTCCGGGCGAATCCCCAGCGTGTCGGCGTTGTAGACCGTGGGGATGAGCGACATGAACTGCGTCGGAGTGGTCGAGAATTTCTTCGACTTTTCGCTTTCGAGGTAGATCACCTTCTTGGGTGCGGTGCCCTGGTCACCGACCTTCTTGCCGGCCACTTCGCCCTTGGTGAAGAGCGCGGTGATCTTGTCGGCGTTCTTGATTTTCTTGACGTCGATGCCCTTCAGGTTGCCGGTCGGCACGATCTTCTTGAGCGAGAAGAATTCGGTGTCGATCAGGTCGAAGCTGTTGGGCGCGGTCACGGCGCGCTTGGTGACATCGTCGGTGGTCACGGCCACATACTGGATCTCGATGCCGGTGTCGGCCTTGAATTTCTCGCCGATGGCCTTGTCCTGGTTGACCGCCGTGCCCAGGTAGCGCAAGACGATTTTTTCCTGTGCGTGCACGAAGGGCGCGACGCCCGCAGCAAGGATGCCGGCCATGCCCGCGCCGCCTTGCAGCAGGACGCGGCGCTTGACGCCATTGGCAGAAGAGTTGTCGATAGGGTCGGACATGAGGAGGCCTCCAGGTTTGTGGTTTGAGAGAACGGGATCGCGGGAATCGGGAGCGGTATCGGAAGAGTCGAGGACGCGTGGTCGAAGCGTTGCCGACGTGCCGTCAGGCGGGAATGACCGTCAGCACTTCGGTCGCATCGCGGACGGCCGGCGCCGCGTTGGAAGACGGTGGCGCCCTGCGTTCACCGCGCTCCGACGGCCGCTTGACGCCGGGGCCGAGCACGCGCGCATCGGCTTCATGCCACGACAGCGTGACCTGCTCGCCTTGCGCGTAGAGACGGGCCAAAAATGGCGCTTCGCCCAGCAACACCGACACGGTCTTGCGGCCCGGTGCGCCTTGCAGCAACTCGAGGCCGAGCAGCACATAGGTGCCCTGGTATTCCACGTCGGTGATCTGCGCGGCCACGGCGTTCGCGCTTTGGATGGGCTCGCTGGCCGGTGTGATCAGCATGTGGTCGTTGCGCACCGCGATCGGCCCGTTCGGCGTGTCGATCACGTTGTGGCCTCCCATGAAGCGGGCGACGAATTCGCTGGCCGGATGGTTGTACACATCGTGCGGCGAGCCGACCTGTTCGATCAGCCCGTGGTTCATGACGACCATGGTGTCGGCCAGTGCCATCGCTTCTTCCTGGGAATGCGTGACGTGAATGAAGGTCAGGCCCAGTTCCTTTTGCCATCGGCGCAACTCGGCGCGCATCTGGATGCGCAGGAACGGGTCGAGTGCCGAGAGTGGCTCGTCGAGCAGTAGCACGCGCGGTTCGGTGATGAGCGCCCGCGCCAGCGCCACGCGTTGCTGCTGGCCGCCGGAGAGTTCAGCGGGCTTGCGCTCGGCCAGATGACCCATGGCCACGCGTTCCAGCAGGTCGCGCGCCTGCCTCTGGCGCTTCACCTTGCCGATGCCCTTCATCTTCAGGCTGAAGGCGACGTTGTCGAGCGCGGAGAGGTGCGGAAAGAGCGCGAAGCTCTGGAACATCATGGCCGTGCCGCGGGCTGCGGCGGGCAAGTCGGTGATGTTGCGGTTGTCCAGCAGGATGTCGCCGCTCGACACGGACTCGTGGCCGGCGATCATGCGCAAGGTGGTGCTCTTGCCGCAGCCTGAGGGGCCGAGCAAGCAGCAGTAGCTTCCGCTGGCAATTCGCAGGTCGATCTGGTCGACAGCGGCGGGCGTGCCGGCAGCGTATTGCTTGGTCAGCGAGACGATTTCGACGGCCGCGGGCGGCAGGGCAGTGACAGCATCCATTGAGTGCTGTTGTGCAAGACATGTGCCAGTTGTGCGGCGAGCCTTGTGCACATCACTGGTGCACCAGGTTATTCCGCAAGATCGCGAGTGGCGTCGAAATGGGGCAGAGCGGCAGCGCAAAGTATTCGCAAGCTGACGGGAGCCAGAAGTGATCGGTGCCCCAAACCGTGCATCGACAGCGACGGAAGAAACCCAATTCAGGGCGGTGCGAACTTGGCGGCGGCCACATTCTTGAGCAGCGACTCGCGCTGAAAACGGGTCACGCCACGCACTCCTTCGGCGACCCACTTGGCGCGAGCGGCGTCGATGCTGCCATCGCGTTGCCATTTCTCGACGGCGACCTGCGGGTTGTTCAGCATGGCGGCCATCCAGACCGCCTGCGCCGGTTCGAGCTTGACGGCGCTGCGCTTGAAATAGCGCCTGGCCGCCGATTCGGCACCGCAAAGGTCGGTGCCCCAGGGGGCGTTGTCGAGGTACAGCTGGAGGATGCGCGCCTTGCCGAGGGTCTGCTCCATCTCGACGGCGTAGAGCAGCTCGCGCAGCTTGCGTTCGGCCGTGCGGTCGCTGCCGGTGACGAGCAGTCGCGCCAGCTGCTGGGTCAGCGTGCTCCCGCCGCGCTCCACGTGGCCGCTCTTCTGGTTGCTGTCGATGGAAGCGGTGAGTTCGGTCAGGTCGTAGCCTGTGTGGGTGAAGAAGCGCTGATCTTCGGCGGCGATGACGGCGCGTGCCAGCCAACTGTCGTTGCTCAGTTTCGCGGGCGAGCCGCAACTGGTGCGGGCGCCGAGCATCGCTTCGGTGCCGAGCCCTTCGACAGTGAACTGCGCGATGCGCGGCTGCAGCGCGAAGGTGCCGGCGGGCAGGGTGAACTGGCCGCGCATCGCCACGCTGCCGCCAATGCGGGCACGTTGCAGCTCGGGCAACGCCGGCGCGAGCACCGCGTACCAGAGTGCGATGGGTGCATCGGGCAGGTCGACGTTGATGGGGAGTGACTTGGGTGTGAGGCGGCCGTCCCAGTTGCCGCGCAAAAGAGTGGCACCGGTGGCCCCGACATTGGCTGCAGGTGTTGCCTCGAGCGTGCCGGCCAGCGCGTTGCCATCGCGACGCACGGTGGCGGTCAGGCGGTCCAGCCGGATCGGTGCAGAGCCCAGTGCTGGCACCGACGCACTGCACGGCGCACACCGCAGTTCGAGTGCGCCGACGCTGTCGTTCCAGGCGAAATGCACGGTGCCGAAACGCGTGTCGAGCGAGCGGCCGTCGAGCCACGGCGCGAACCACGGCGATGTCGCCACGCGGATGGCCGAAGGCACGCTGACATCGAAATCGACCGGACCGAACTTGATGCGCGTCTGCCACTCACCGGCCGCCGGTGCCAGGGTAAAGCGCGCGATCAACGCTGCCGCCACACACGTGGTGATCACCAGGGCCAGCAGCCCGAACAGCACGAAACGCAGCGTCTTCTTCACGGTTTTTCCGCCCTCTCTTTATTCGATGACCTTACATCGGTCTTGTGACGCGGGCGACGGTCACGGCCTCCCATGGCCCGGTCGAGTGACCGCTGGCCGCCGCCCAGTACCAGGCTGAAGTGTCGGTGAAAGAAGTGCCCTTCGCATCGACGATGCGCTCGCAGACACGCAGGGTTTGTCCCTGTTGGCTTAGGTGGCTCGATGCAATGCGCGTGGCACCTCGCTGGGCGTTGAAGCATCGCCACAGCCGTTCTTGCGCATCACGTTCCAGCCGCGCCTGCACGATGCGATAGCCCAGCGCACGGTAGCAATCGGCGGCGGGATGCAGCATGCGCGTCGGCGCCTCGACCTGCCGCAGCACGAACATCTGCTCGCCGTCGGTCATGCGCGCGATGGCGCCCGGAAAGCGGTCGGCGAAGCGATGCTCGACCTCGCTCAATGCCAGCGGGCGCAGCGGCACGCCGTCCCATTCGCGCGGCCATTCGTGGAAGGCTGCTACCGGCTGTTGGGCGGCGGGTGGGGCACGCAGGCCGGCGGCAGTGCTCCACACGAGACACAGCAGCATGGCCGCGCCGAACAGGCTCTTGTGCACCGCGCGATGGAGGAAACGATTGGCGAACCAGCGGTCAAAGAGCAGTGTCGACACGAGGGCCTCCTGGGGATGTGATCAAGCCGGGGATGGCTTTGGCCGTCCTACTCGCCATGGCCCAGGCGATGCCACCGCAGACCAGCGCCAGCAGCAACAAGCCGAACGCGTCGTGCGCCCAGGGCGCCAGCGCGTGCCCGGCACCTTCGAACGCCACCAGCACCGCATTGCGCACGATGTTGCCGAGCAGCACCAGCAGTCCGACCACGGGCAGCCGCGTCGCGAACTGCCTGTCCGTGCGCTGCGCCCACAGTGCGACGGCGCAGGCGGTGAAGTAACCGAGCCAGGCCATCTGCACACCGGAGCAGGGCGCGTCGACGATGACCATGCGGCCATCGACCAGCAGCGTGCTGCCTTCACGCATCACCTCGAACCCCGGCGCCAGCAGCCAGCGACTGGCTTCGGCCGTGACCACGCGCAACGGGTAGCCCGCATAGAACTGCAGCGACGAGAGCAGGGGCAGTGCCAGCACTGCGAGCCCTGCCACCGGCAACGCGGCGACGCGCTTCGGCAGGAAGGCGACGAGGCCGCAGGCCAGCGCCAGCACGGCCAGCAGACCGGCCGCGAGCGGCGGCAGAGCAGGCACCACGCCGAGACCGTTGCGCGCCAGGGTGGCGAGCAAGGTACCGCCCGTCGCCAGCGCGATCCAGCCGAGACGTGGCGCCGCGCGCAGTTGGTGTCGAAGGTGCCCGACCAGCACAGCGAGCGAGGCCAGGGCCAGCGCGCCGAGCGGATCGTCCGAGCCGTCGCGCATGCGGATGACCATCCAGCACCAGGTCGGCGTGAGCGCAGCGAACTGCAGTGCGAGCCAGCTGGCAGCTGGCAGGCGATCGACGTGAATGCTCCAGTCCACGAAGCGGGGATGGTGCTGTGCGAGGTGAGCGAGCGTCATGGTGTTCGATCGATCCGGTTCAAGCCGTGAAGCGGCGGTCGTCGTGCCGGCGCGCGCGGCGGCGCAACATCGCGAGCATCGACAGCACCACCGCGATGGCGCCGAGCGTCTCTGGCTCCGGTGTGCTCGGCACTTCGGCACCGAGCGTGGCGCCGCCGACAGCCAGCTCGCTCACGCCTCTGGGCAATGGCACCGGCTGGTTGACGCCCACCGTGTTTTGCGGCGCGACGTTGCGCACCACCTTGTCGACCGCGATGAAGCTGGTGTACTGCGTGAGCAGGCTGTATTGCAGGCCGAGATCGGTGATGCGCTGCTTGAAGCTGTCGCCGCCTTCCAGCGTCTCCTGGTCGCTCAAAGACGCGATGCGGTGGCGTGCCCACAGGCTGCGCAGTGCGGCGGTGTCTTGACGCACTGCGCCGTCGACCTTCAGCTCCTGCCGATACGGGCCATTGGCGCTGCGGCCTTCGATGACGATGCGGCCCTTGGGCGCTCCACCATCCGCGTTCGCGCGCCACTTGCCGAACACGATCACCGGGCGCTCGCCCATCACGTCGGGCAGTGCGGCCGGCTCGACGTCGTACACATCGATTCCTTCGAACTTTGCCTTCACGCTCGTCAGCACCGGCGACTCGACCATGCGGCGAAAGCGCGCAGCCTCCTCGGTCGCCTGAATGGGGTCGGTGATGATGAAAGGTTCGCCCATGCCCGCCCGCGCAATGCCTTCCATCAGGCCGCGGTTGACCGATGAGCCGATGCCGAAGGCGAACACGTTGGCTTGCGAGAGGTTCTTGCGCACCAGCTCGAAAGCCTCGCGTTCGACCGTCACATAGCCGTCGGTGATGACCACCACGGTGCGCGACACGTCGGGCTGCTTGGGCTCGGCGTAGACGCGCTTCAGCGCGGGGATGAGCTCGGTGCTGCCGCTGCCGCTGTAGTTCTGGATCGTCGCGAGCGCTTGCTCGATGTTGGCGCGCGTGGCCGGCACCGAGTGCGGCGACAGCATCTTGTTGCTGCCTGAAAACAGCAACACATTGAAGGTGTCGCTGGTGCGCAGCCCGCCGATGAGTTCACGCAGCACGACCTTGGCCGTGTCGAGCGGAAAGCCGTGCATCGAACCCGAGATGTCGACCACGAAGATGTAGTCGCGTGGTGTGATGGCGGTGGCCGCGACCGACTTGGGCGGCTCGACCATCGCGAGGAAGAAGTTCTCCGCGGCTTCACCGTTCGGACCTTGGCCCTGGCCTTTGTAGAGCATCAGGCCGGATTCGATCTTCTCGCCAGCCAAGCGGTAGTCGAGCACGAAGTCGCGGTTGTCGGAAGGCTCGGCGCTTTGCGTCAACGCGACGTCCGCGTGCCTGTCTTCATTGTTCTTTTCGTCACCCTTCTTCACGTCGATGTCATGCGTGCGCGAACGCACTTCCTTGATGCCCATCGGCGTGTCGATCGCCAGCTTCATGGCGAAGGTCGTGCCCGGCGGCACGGCCGCACGCAACACCGGTTGCGCGACCCAGCTCGCGTTGGCCTGCGACGACTGCGGACTGTTGTAGCGCGGGCCGACCACCGTCGGAAAGACGAACTGGTAGTTACCGGACTGCGGCACCAGCAACTCGGTGTAGTGCAGCTCGACCTGAATGTCGTCGCCCGGCAGGATGTTGGCGACGTTCATCTGGAACACGTTGGGCAGATGCTGTTCGAGCAGCGCGGCCGTCTTGCCTTCTTTCTTTGCGGTGTCGTACTCGATCTGCGCCTGCTGCTTCTCGCGGATCTGCGCGGTGATGAGGCGATCGGCCAGCCGCACGTTGAGACCGTTCACCGCCGCCTTGGTCGAGCCGGGGAACACATACTTGGCTTCGATGGCGCGCTGGCCTTCGTTGCGGTAGTGCTGTGTGACCGTGACGTCGGCGATGACGCCCGTTATGTGCACTTTGACTTCGGTGCCCTTCAGTGGCAGGCGGTCGACCGTCGGGTCGTCGCTCTTCACGAAGAAATACGGGCTCTCGGTTTTGAGGCGCGGGCCGGGTGCTTCCTGGGCATGCAATGGCCGCATGCCGAGGGCGACGAAGCCCAGCGTAGCGAGGCCCACAGTGGTCGCCCAGAGCCAGCGGCCCGGACGGGTCGATGCGCTGTTGTTGTTTAGGTTGTGGCAGGTGTCCATGACAGCTTCTTCTCCGGTGCGTGCAACGGTGCACGGAGTCGAATGTCGGAGCCCAAGGAGAAGCCGCAATGAAGCCTTCGCGCGGTGACTTCGAAGGCCGCACGCCTGGTGTGAAGTCTGTGTGAAGTGACGCTGTCGACGCACTTCACACGGACTTCGGATGGCGAGGCGAGCATCGGGTCGTTCCACATCCAGGGAGAGAAAAAAATGTTCAAGAACCTTCGCAATTCAGTGCTGTTCAAGATCGGCGTGCTCGTGCTGCTGACATTGTTGTTGTGCATCCCGCTGGCCGAGATCGGATCGCTGATCAACGAGCGCGGTGGCAGTCGACGGGAAGCAGCAGAAGAGCTCGGACAGACCTACGCCGGTCCGCAGACGCTGGTCGCGCCGCTGCTCATCGTCCCGTACACCGAGCGCTGGTCCGAGGAACAGCGCAACAGCGCCGGCAACGTAACGGGCACTGTAGGGAAGACCAAATCGCTCACGCACATGGTGTTTCCAGAGACGCTTCGCATCGAAGGCACCATGGCGCCGCAGCAGCGCTATCGCGGCATCTTCAACGTGCTGTTCTATACCTTCAATGCCGGGATGGAAGGGCGCTTTGCCGCCTTCGATCCAGCGTCGATCCCGCGCAGCGAAACCGGGTCCACGATTGAAGCGGGCACGCCATACCTCGCTCTCGGCGTCAGCGATTTGCGTGGCCTCGATGGCTCACCGGCGCTGACGCTGGCTGGCGAAAGGCTGCGCTTCATGCAGCGCGTTCCGGGCCTTGGCAAAAAAGATGCATGGCTCGCTGGCGGTATTCATGCGCCGCTGGCCGGTGGCGCGGTGAAAGCGTGGAGCGCGAGAGAAGCGCTGCGCTTTACTTTGAAGCTTGGCTTGGTCGGGCAAGAGACGCTGTCCATCGCGCCGATCGCCGACGACACGACTGCGCATATCACCTCGCCATGGGCCGCGCCGAGCTTCGGTGGACGTTTTCTGGCATCGGAGCGCAGCGTGACGCCTCAGGGCTTCGACGCACACTGGCGCGTTTCTTCGCTGGTGAGCGCGGCGCGCGAGCAGGTGCGCTCTGGTGTGGGCGGGCCCCAGGGCAACGCGTTGGAAACTTTCGACGTGACGCTGGCAGAGCCGCTCAACGTCTACGCGATGTCGACACGCGCCGTAAAGTACGGAGCGCTTTTCGTCGGACTCGTGCTGATGGCCGGCTTCATGTTCGAACTTTTTCGCAAGTTGCGGCTCCATCCTGTGCAATACGGTCTGGTCGGCCTTTCGATCGCGCTGTTCTTCCTGCTGCTGCTGGCGCTGTCTGAAAAGCTCCTGTTCTGGCAGGCCTATTCTGTTGCTGCGACAGCAAGCGTGTCACTGCTCGCCGTGTACTTCAGCTCGGTGCTCGGCGGCTGGTGGCGCGGCGCTTCTTTCGCTGCCTTCGTGGCGCTGTTGTATGGCGCGCTGTACGGGCTGCTCGCTTCCGAGAGCAATGCGTTATTGCTCGGCGCCTTGCTGGTGTTCGGCATGCTGGCGGTACTGATGCTGGCGACGCGCAAGGTCGACTGGTACGCGCTGTCGAACGCAACAACGGGCCAGCTGGACACCAGCACTCCGTGACGTCTGGCCGCGTCGACACATTTATTCAGATATTGAGGTTCGCATGGTTCCGATTCGCAAGCTTTTGAAATGGACTGCCGTTACTGCGGCGGCTGGCGTGGTGTCGCTGCTGCTCGTTGGCGGTGTCGCGCTGGCCGTGATCTATCCCAAGCTGCCGGATGTGTCGTCGTTGTCCGATTACCGACCCAAGTTGCCGCTGCGCATCTTCTCTGCCGAAGGCACCTTGATCGGTGAATTCGGTGAAGAGCGACGCACGCTGACGCCGATCGCGTCTATTCCCAAGTCGATGAAAGAGGCCGTGCTCGCGGTGGAAGACGCGCGCTTCTACGAGCACGGCGGCGTCGATTCGCTCGGCCTGATGCGCGCGGTGCTAGCCAATCTACGAGGCGGCATGCGCCAGGGCGCTTCCACCATCACGCAGCAGGTGGCGCGCAACGTCTATCTAAGCTCCGAACGCACGTTGAGCCGCAAGGTCTATGAGGCACTGCTCGCGTTCAAGCTGGAAAGTCGGCTGAGCAAGGACCAGATCTTCGAGATCTACCTGAACCAGATCTACCTCGGCAACCGGGCCTATGGCTTCGCGGCCGCGTCGGAGGTCTACTTCGGCAAGCCCTTGCAGGACATCACGGTGGCCGAGGCCGCGATGCTGGCCGGCCTGCCCAAGTCGCCCAGCACCGCCAACCCGATCAGCAGCCCGACGCGGGCGCGCGCCCGTCAGCTGCACGTGATCGACCGCATGAAAGACACCGGCTTCCTCACCGCCGCACAAGCCGATGAGGCGAGGCAGGAGCCGCTGCATCTGCGCGACGCGTCCGACCCGAACCGGCCGCACGCCGAATACGTGGCCGAGACCGTGCGCCAGCTCATGTACGCGCAGTACGGCGACAGCATCTACACGCGCGGCCTGTCGGTGCAGACCACGCTGGCGGCGGCCGATCAGCAGGCGGCATATCGCTCGTTGCGCAAGGGCATCATGGACTATGAGCGACGCCAGATTTACCGCGGCCCCGAGGCCTTCGCCGACTTGCCCGACGACCCCAAGGCGCTAGACGATGCAGTCGACGACGCATTGGCCGATCACCCGGACAACGACGACGTGATGTCCGCCGTGGTGCTCACCGCGACGCCGAAATTGGTGACTGCGGTGCGCGGCAACGGTGACATTCTGCAGATCACGGGCGATGGCCTGCGTCTCGGCCAGCTCGGTCTTTCCGACAAGGCCGGCCCCAACATCAAGGTGCGTCGCGGCGCGGTGATCCGCGTCATGAAGACGCCACGCAACACGTGGGAGATGGCGCAGCTGCCCGAGGTCGAAGGTGCGTTCGTCGCAGTCGATCCACGCGATGGCGCGATCAAGGCGATGGTCGGTGGCTTCGACTTCGGCAAGAGCAAGATGAACCGCGTGACGCAGGCGTGGCGCCAGCCAGGCTCGAGCTTCAAGCCCTTCATCTATTCAGCCGCACTCGAGAAAGGTTTTACGCCGGCGACCGTGGTCAACGATGCGCCGCTCTTCTTCGATGCGGCCACCACCGGCGGCCAGCCGTGGGAGCCGAAGAATTTCGAAGGCACCTACGACGGTCCCATGTCGTTGCGGCATGCGCTGCAGGAGTCGAAGAACCTGGTGACGATCCGTGTGCTGCAGTCGATCGGCACGGAGTACGCGCAAGACTGGATCACGCGCTTCGGCTTCGACAAGGACAAGCATCCGGCGTACTTGCCGATGGGTCTGGGTGCGGGCTCGGTGACACCGATGCAGATGGCGACGGCCTATTCGGTGTTCGCCAACGGTGGCCACCGTGTCGACCCGCATCTGGTGATGCGCGTCACCGATCGCGATGGCAAGGTGCTCAGTGAAGTGATGCCGCCGGTGCTCGACGAAAGCAACCGCGTCATCCCGGAACGCAACGCCTATTTGATGGACAGTCTGCTGCAGAGCGTCATCAGAAACGGCACCGGTGCCAAGGCGTATCAGGCGCTGAAGCGCGACGACCTCTATGGCAAGACGGGCACCACCAACGATTCGGTCGACACCTGGTTCGCGGCGTTCCAGCCGACGATGGTCGGCATCGCATGGGTCGGCTACGACACGCCGCGCAAGCTCGGTGTGCGCGGCGAGACCGGCGGCAGCCTGAGCTTGCCGATCTGGGTCGGCTACATGCAGGCCGCGCTCAAAGGTGTGAAGGTCGCTGAAGTTCCCGAGCCGCCGGGGCTGATGCACGCGGACGGCGAGGTGTTCTTCGACGACTACGGGCCGGGGCGTGGCGTGGCGAGCCTGGGGCTGGATGCGACACCGACTGCGCCAGCGGAAACGTTAGTGGGGGAGCAGGTCGCACCGGTTGCGCCTATCGAGGAGCGCAACCGGATTCTCGACATGTTCAAGTGACGGTTCGATTCGTGTCCCTCGCCAGATAAGACAGCGGCAACGTCAACGTCGCAATCGCCCCGCCGCCCTTCGCATTCGTCAGCTCGATGCGGCCACCGTGCAACGCGGTGATCTCCTTGACGAAGGCCAGTCCGAGGCCGGTGCTCTTCTTCAGCGTGTGCGGACGCGCCAGCGAATAGAACTTCTCGAACACCTTGGATTGCGCGTAGTCGGGGATGCCCGCCCCGTGATCGCGTACGGTGACGACAACGTTGCGGCTCGCTACACGCAGTGCGAGCGTGACCCCTGCGCCGTCAGGCGAAAAATCGATCGCGTTCGCGAGCAGGTTGCTCACGGCCTGCTGCAAAAGGAACCGATCGCCGTCGCAATACAACTCACCGAGGTCTTCTCGCGGACCATCGACCTGCACTGTGATACCGCGCGCCGCAGCGCTGGTGCCGGCGCTGTCGGCCACCTCGCGCAGCAGCACGCCGAGCGCGACCGGCTCGGTACGGTCCAGCACGCGCCGTGTCTCCAGCGCGGTCAGCTCCATCATGCGGTCGACGATCTGCTGGATGCGCTCGGTCTCTTGCGCGATGTTGCCGAGGAAGCGCTCGCGTTCGGCCTCGGGCATGCTGCTTTCCTGCATCAGCTCGGCCGCACCGCGAATCGCCGAGAGCGGGCTCTTGATCTCGTGGGTGAAGGTCTGAACGTAGTCGGCGACGTAGTTGCGGCCGGTGAGGGCGTCGCGCATTTCTCCGAAGGCGCCGCGCACCATGACGATGGCCCGCCGTACCATGCGCACCGGATGAAAGCCGCGCTGCGTGCGCAGCCATGCAATGTAGTCGGCGGTAAGGCCGAAGGGTCGCACCAGCCACACCGAGAGGATGAGCGTGAAGAGCAGCAGCGCCGCGGCCGATCCGGCACCGACCCACAAGGTGCGCGCCCGCGCGTCCTCGATGAACTGGCCGAAGCTCTGCACCGGCTTGCCAAGGCTGACGACGCCGACGATCTCGTTGTTCCAGCGGATCGGCGCGCCGACGTACATCACCGAGGTGCGCGGATCGCTCTCGACGTCGCGTGAGGTGCGGGCGCCGTAGAGGCCGGCGAGCGACTTCGTGACGTCGTTCCATTGCGAGTAGTCGGCGCCCTGGTTGCGCCCGAGCGAATCGAACAGCACTCGGCCGTTGCGGTCGGTCACGTAGGCGCGCAACTCGACGCGGCTCTTGTGTAGGTTGTAGATCTGCGCGGAGAACTCGCGCGCGTAGACCGACTTGAAAATCGGGTCGAGACGTGCGGGGTTGATGGCGCCGGCGATGACGTCCTGCTCGATCATGCTGGCCATGAGTTGCGTGGTGTCGACCAGCGACTCTTCGGCCGACTCGCGGTAGCGCGGATCGATATCGAGCACCACGCGATACAGCAGAAACGCGATGCCCGCGCTGTAGATCAGCAGGATGCCGATGAAGATGCGGGTTCTCCGGCTCACGCGCTCAAACCGGTGTGGGCGGGAGGTCTTCGTTCAGCGCATAGCCGGTGCCGCGCAGCGTGCGGATCGGCTCGACGTCGGGCGCGATCGCCTTGAGCTTGGCACGCAAGGTCTTGACGTGCGCATCGACCGTGCGGTCGAAGCTGTCGCTGGCGTCGTCCCACACGTGCTGCAGCAACTCGTCGCGCGTGAAGACGCGGCCGGGCCGCTGCACCAGCAGGCGCAGCAGGCCGTACTCGTAGCGAGAGAGTTCGAGTGGGCGGCCGTAGTAGCGGATTTGCATCCGCTCGGCGTCGAGGGCGAAAGGTGTCGTGCCGACGACGACAGGCGTAATCGCTGCGGGCGATGCGATGGTCGGTGCAATAGTCGGTGCAAGAGGAGCGGCTGGCGTGTTGGCCGTTGGCGCAACGCCCACATGCCGCACGCTGCGCCGCAAGACGGTCCGTACCCGTGCCACCAGTTCTCGTGGCGAAAAAGGTTTGGCGATGTAGTCGTCGGCACCCAATTCGAGCCCGACCACGCGGTCGATCTCGTCGCTGCGCGCGGTCAGGAAAATCATCGGCACTTCGGGTGCGCCGGTGCTTTGCGTGATGGCCTGCAACCGCTTGAAGAGCTCGAAGCCGTTGAGGTCGGGCAGGCCGATGTCGAGGATCGCCAGCGCCGGCGGCTGCGCGGTGAATTGCGCGATGGCTCCTTGCGCCGTGGCACACCACATCGGCTCGAAGCCATCGGACTTGAGTACGTACTGCAGTGTGTCGGCAATGCCCGATTCGTCTTCCGCGATCAGGATGCGCAGTTTGGATGACGCCGATGGCGGCGTTGGAATCGATGGCGGATGCGGGGATGACATGCCCGGCATCGTAGCCGCGCCTTTGCGGCCTGCGCTCACCGGGTCGGGTAGCTGCGTCAGGCGCTCGTCTCCAATCCGAAAGTGTTCAGGCCGACCCAGCAAGGTCTTCAAGGATCGGGCAATCGGGCCGCGCATCGCCATGGCAGCAATGCACTAGGTGCGCCAGCGTGCTGTGCATGGCCTGCATGTCGACGATGCGCTGTTCGAGTTCGTTCAGGTGCTGCTGTGCGATGCGCTTGACACTGGCACTGGCCCGACGGCGGTTGTGCCACAGACCGACCAGCTCGCCGATCTCGTCCATCGAAAAACCAAGATCACGCGCCCGCTTGATGAAGCGCAAGCTGTGCACATCGGCCTCGCTGTATTGTCGGTAGCCGCTGTCGGTGCGTGCGACTGAAGGCAGCAATCCGAGGCCTTCGTAGTGCCGCACCATACGTGCCGACACGCCGGAGCGCCGCGATGCTTCGCCTATCGCGACATTGACCGGGCTGCTGTCGACGTTGCGCACCTATTGCACCCGGTAGCCGGCGTTCTCGATGGCGGCAACGATGTCCTGGCGCGGCTGCAGGCTCAGCACGTCGACATGGCCGGTCTGGAGATCGACGGTCACTTGCGCTTCAGGATCGACGGCCTGCACCGCGTTTTGCACCGTGCTCACGCAGTGGCCGCAGCTCATGCCGGTGACGTTGAATTTCTGACTCATCTTGATGTTCCTTTGGATTCGAGGATTGAACAGAACTCCGAGTTTGAACCTTCTCACGATGTCAATGTCCAGCGCAGGGTCTCAATTGCAACTTGACCTTGCCATCGTGTGAGGCTTTAGTCTCCATGCATGAATTCTTCGATGGCTACCCCGGCTCCCTCGCAAACTTTCGACATCGCCATCGGCGGCATGACCTGCGCGTCATGCGTCGCGCGCGTCGAGAAAGCGCTCGATCGGGTGCCCGGCGTGCTCAGTGCCAGCGTCAATCTCGCGACGGAGTCGGCGAGGGTGGTCGCCTCGTCGTTGCCCTCGGGAGTCGGAGAGCTCGATGCCTTGTTGCGGCGGGCGGTGCGTTCGGCCGGCTACGAGCCGCGCACGGCGAAAGCGGCCGCTGCGCTGTCCGACGCGGCGGCAGCATCGCCCTGGCAAGGCTTCGCGCCGATCGCACTGGGCATGTTGCTGTCGGCGCCGTTGCTGGCACCCATGCTGCTCATGCCTTTCGGCATCGACCTCATGCTGCCGGCGTGGGCGCAGCTGTTGCTGGCTGCGCCGGTGCAGTTCTTTCTGGGCGCTCGCTTCTATCGCGCAGGCTGGCATGCGGTGTTCGCGCGCTCCGGCAACATGGACTTGCTGGTCGCACTCGGCACCAGCGCGGCTTTCGGGCTGTCGCTGTGGTTGTGGTGGCGCGGCATGCCGCATCTGTACTTCGAGGCATCGGCCGTGGTCATCACGCTGGTGCTGCTCGGCAAATGGCTGGAGGCGCGTGCCAAGCGGCAGGCGACGTCTGCCATTCGTGCGCTGCAGCAGTTGCGGCCCGAGGTAGCGCATCTGCTCGCGGAGCCCGGTACGCGCGGTGGCCGGATTGTCGAGAGCGACGTACCGCTCGCAGAGGTCATGAAGGGTGATCGTCTTGCGGTGCGTTCCGGTGAGCGCGTTCCGGCCGATGCACGCGTGCTCGAAGGCGAGTCGGAGGTAGACGAAGCGATGCTCACCGGCGAGCCTCTGCCAGTGCCCAAGCGGCCCGGAGATTCGCTGACCGGCGGCTCGATCAACGGCGATGGTCGGCTGGTGATCGAAGTGCGCGCCGTCGGTGCCGAGAGCGTGCTGGCGCGAATCATCCGGCTGGTCGAAGACGCGCAGGCGGCCAAGGCGCCGATTCAGCGACTGGTGGATCGGATCGCCGCGGTCTTCGTGCCGGTGGTGTTGCTCATCGCGCTGGCAACGCTCTCAGGCTGGATGCTGCATGGAAGTGGCGTGGAGATCGCGATGATCCACGCGGTCGCGGTGCTGGTGATCGCCTGCCCGTGCGCGCTTGGCCTGGCGACGCCCGTGGCGGTGATGGCCGGCACCGGCATGGCGGCGAAGCGGGGCATCCTGGTGAAGGATGCGAGTGCGCTCGAGATGGCGCGCCGTGTCGACACGGTGGCGTTCGACAAGACCGGCACGTTGACGTTGGGGCGGCCCGTGCTGAGTGCACTGGTGTCGCTCGAAGCGGACAAGGGCGCATCCACTGCAGACGGCATTGCACAAGACGAAGCAACATGGCTGGCCATCGCTGGGGGCCTGCAAGGCGGCAACGCGCATCCGCTTGCGCGCGCCGTGACCGATGCCGCTTCGCGGGGCGGCATCACGGCGTACGCGCTCGACGGGCTCAGGTCATTGCCAGGTCGCGGTGTGCGCGGCGACATCGCCGGTCAGAGTTGGGCCCTTGCCAGCCTGCGCTGGTGTGCGGAGCTCGGTGTGGCGGTCGATGCGACCGCGCTCGAGCGGTTGCACGCACACGGCGCCACTGTGTCCGCTTTGCTGCGCTTCGATGCCAGCGACGCGGCCCACGCCGTCGCGTTGCTGGCCTTCACCGACGAGCCCAAGCCGCATGCTGCCGAGGCCATCGCCACCCTGCATGGGCGGGGCCTGCGCGTGGTCATGATCTCCGGTGACAACGCGCAGGCCGCGCACGCTATGGCAGCTCGCCTCGGCATCGCGGCCGATGATGTCTTCGCCGACGTATTGCCGGCCGACAAGGCCGCGCAAGTCACCGCGCTGAAGCAAGGCGGCCATGTCGTTGCGATGGTCGGCGACGGCGTCAACGATGCGCCGGCGCTTGCCGCCGCGGATGTCGGCATCGCGATGGCAAACCCGGACGGCGGTACCGACGTCGCCATGGAAGCCGCCGGCATCACACTGATGCGCGGCGATCTCGCCTTGGTGGCCGAGGCGCTCGACGTGTCGGCGCGCACCGTGGCCAAGATCCGGCAGAACCTGTTCTGGGCTTTTGCCTACAACGTGGCCGGCATCCCGCTCGCTGCCTTCGGCTTGCTGAGCCCGGTGGTGGCGGGGGCGGCAATGGCGGCTTCGAGTCTGAGCGTGATGGCGAATGCGCTGTTGCTCAAGCGCGAAGGTCGTCGCAGCGAGCGATAGCGCGCAGGTCGGTTTCAGCGCACTGGCTGCAACTGCATCCGCACGCGGCGCGCTGCCTCTTCAGCCTTCGCGTCGTCGACTTCCCGCAGCACGTTGCCGACATCAACCGGACCGGTCTGGCGCGCGAAACGCCCGGTCAACGGCGTCTCGACCTGCAGTGCGCCGCTTTCGTACAGCGACCAGATCTCGTCGCCGAAATTCGTCTTCAGCAACTCTGGCGCGAACTGCCCGAAGAAATTGCGCAGATTGGCGACGTCGCGCAGCAGCATGCGGTTGGCGTGGTTGTTGCCGGCCGCGTCGATCGCCTGTGGCAAGTCGATGATGACCGGACCGTCGGCTGCCAGCAGCACGTTGAACTCCGACAAGTCGCCGTGGACGACACCGGCGCACAGCATGCGCACGACTTCCTTCACGAGCGTCGCATGGTGTCCGCGCGCTTCGTCAGCGGTGAACACGCAGTCGTTGAGGCGCGGCGCGGCGTCGCCATCGGCGTCGGTCACCAACTCCATCAGCAGCACGCCTTCGGCGAAGTTGTAGGGCGTGGGCACGCGCACGCCGGCCGCGGCCAGGCGGTAGAGCGCGTCGACCTCGGCGCTTTGCCAGGCGGCTTCGGTAGCTTGCCGGCCGAACTTGGTGCCCTTGGCCATGGCCCGGGCCTGCCGCGAGTTCTTGACCTTGCGGTTCTCGGTGTAGTCGACGGCCTGGCGAAAGCTCCGGTTCGTCGCTTCCTTGTAGATCTTCGCGCAGCGCGTCTCGTCGCCGCTGCGTACGACGTAGACCATCGCCTCTTTGCCGCTCATCAACTGGCGCACGACCGTGTCGATGAGGCCTTCGTCGACCAAAACCTGAAGTCTGGGAGGTGCTTTCATCCGGCGTATTCTGCGCTGCAAGCCAGCTCGGTTTCCCTTCTGGTTTCTTCTCAATCCTTCAACGGAGTCCTTTCATGCGACACAACCCTCTGGGCCGAACCGGCCTCTTCGTTTCAGAACTTTGCCTCGGCACCATGACCTTCGGTGGCAGCGACGGCATCTGGGGAAAGATCGGCGACCTGCAGCAGAGCGATGCCGAGCGGCTGGTCGGCCAGGCGATCGACGGCGGTATCAATTTCATCGACACGGCCGACGTGTACGCGGGCGGACTGTCGGAACAGATTACCGGTCAGGCGCTGAAGAATCTGAAGGTCCCGCGCGAAAACATCGTGGTCGCGACCAAGGTGTTCAGCGACGTGGGCAAGGGCCCCAATGCGCGTGGTGCGTCGCGTGGTCACATCATGGACGGCGTCAAGGCGAGCCTGAAGCGGATGCAGCTCGAGTACATCGACCTGTATCAAATTCATGGCTTCGATCCGGCCACGCCGATCGAGGAAACGCTGCGCGCGCTCGACCAGCTGGTGCGCCACGGCCATGTGCGCTATGTCGGCGTGTCGAATTGGGCCGCGTGGCAAATCGTCAAGGCGCTCGGCATCTCCGAGCGGCTCGGGCTGGCGCGCTTCGAGTCGCTGCAGGCGTACTACACAGTCGCCGGCCGCGATCTCGAACGCGAGATCGTGCCGATGCTGAAGAGCGAAGGCGTCGGCCTGATGGTGTGGAGCCCGCTGGCCGGCGGCCTGCTCAGCGGCAAGTTCGGCCGAGAGCAAAAAGGCGAAGCCGGCAGCCGCCGCGTCGAGTTCGACTTTCCGCCGGTGAACAAGGAGCGTGCCTGGGATTGCGTCGATGCGATGCGGCCGATCGCTGAAGCAAGAGGTGTGTCGGTGGCGCAGATCGCGCTGTCGTGGCTGCTGCATCAACCGCAAGTGACCAGCGTGATCCTCGGCGCCAAGCGGCCCGATCAGCTAACCGACAACATGGCTGCAACGAAGGTGTCGCTGAGCGAGGACGAGCTGAAGAAGATCGGCGATGCCAGCGCACTGGCGCCTGAATATCCTGGGTGGATGTTCGAGCGGCAGGGGGAGTTGCGGCGCGGGCAGATGGGAGAGCGGGCTGCGCCACGGTAAGCGTGGAGTTGGCGCTCTTCGCGTCAAGCTCCCGACAGCAGCACGACCGATATGGTCAGCAACACCGTTTGCACTGCCCAAGCCCGTCGCAAACCGACGGTTGCACCAAGCACTGCGCCGGTCACCCATAACCCCGCCGCCACGCAGCCGAGGAGCGCGGCATCCACACCGAACGACAGCTCGTCTGCCTGCCACAGGAAGGCCAGCGTCGCGGCGACCCACAGCATGAAGTGCGCGGCGCCGGTCCACTGCTGAACACGCGAAAGCGAAGGATCGAAGCGACGCACCGCATCGAGCGCGAACGGTGCTGCGGGAAAGCGCGTCGCCACATCGGCCGGTCGCCACCCCGGCGCCTTGAACCACACGCGCAGCTTGTCGCGCCAGCGCCGTGCATGCCAGGCATCGCGCAGCAAAGGTACATACGGCCCCAACACCGCGCGCATCGGACTCCAGCTGTCCAGCGGCTTGCGCGTGCCGTACACGCAGGGCGCACGTTCCTCGGCGAAGGTGCCGAACATCCGGTCCCACAGAACCAGCATGCCGCCGTAGTTGCGGTCGATGTATTCGCCGTTGACGGCATGGTGCACGCGATGATTCGACGGCGACGAGAACACGCGATCGAACCAGCCGAGCTTGCCGATGTGCTCGGTATGAATCCAGAACTGGTAGACCAGCACGATGAGCCCCGCCACGCCGAACTGCTCGGGTGGCACGCCGAGCAAGGCCATCGGCAGGTAGAACGGCCAGCCCAATAACGCGACCGTGCTCTCTTGCCGCAACGCGGTCGACAGGTTGAAGTCCTGGCTCTGGTGATGCACCGAGTGCGCGGCCCAGAACACGGCCGACTCGTGCCCCGCACGGTGCAGCCAATAGTCGCAAAAGTCGAACAGCACCACGGCCAGCACCCATCCGATGGCGCTGTCCCAGAAAGTTTCGCCGGGCGGATGGATCCACCGCGTCGCCAGCGGAAACACCATCGCGTAGAGGCCGATTTGAAAGAGCTGCGTGCAGACCGCAGCGGCCTGGCTCAACAAGCCCTGGCTCAGGCTGCTGATGCTGTCGTTGAGCCGCCAGGTGTTGCGCTGCTTTCGCCAACCCCAGGCGAACTCGAGCGCCATGAGCAACGCGAATACCGGCACCACCAGCACCACCAGACGATGCACGAGATGCTTCGCTCAGTCGGTGAGGCTGGCGCGACTCGCGACCAGCACGGCGTTGGTACCGCCGAACGCGAACGAGTTCGAAATGGCGTGCCGCAGCCGCGGTGCCGCGCGCGCGGTGCCGCGCACGAAGTCGAGCGCGAACGCCGCATCGGGCGTCTGCAGATTGGCCGTCGGCGGCACGCTGCGACGCTCCAGTGCACGCAGCGTGGCAACCAGCTCGACGGCACCGCCGCCGCCCAGCAGGTGGCCGTGAATCGCCTTGGTCGCGCTGACCGGCACAGCATCGCCGAACACCTCGTTCACCGAGATTGCCTCTGCCGCATCGCCGGCGCCGGTGGCGGTGCCATGCGCGTTGATGTAACCGATGTCGGTCGCGTCGAGGCCGGCATCGCGCAGCGCGGCGCGCATGGCACGCACCTGGCCGCCCGCATCGGGGTTGGTCATGTGCACGCTGTCGCAGTTGGTGGCGTAGCCGCTCAGGAAGGTGGTGGGCTTCATGCCGCGCGCCAAGGCGTGCGCTTCCGATTCGATTACCAGCGCAGCAGCGCCTTCGCCGAGCGCGAAGCCGACGCGGTCGGCCGAGAACGGACGGCATGCCGTCGACGGGTCGTCCGCCGGTGGCTGCGCGGTGACGCGCATCGAATGCCACCCAGCCATCGTGCCGGACGTGAGCATGGCCTCGTGGCCGCCGACGATCGCGATATCGATCCAGCCGCCTCTTATCGCGCGCATCGCTTCGCCTATAGCGACAGCCGATGAGGCGCATGCGCATGCATAGCTCAACGCTGCACCACGCGCACCGAACAGCAGGCCGAGCTCGGCCGCGGCGGCGTTTGGCATCGTGGTCAGCACGGCGGTCGGGCGGATGCGTCGCTTGTGGCGATACAGCGCGATCGCCGTTTCGTCGAAGCTCGCCGAGCCGGCCATGCCGCTGCCCCAATACACGCCGAGGCGTTCGCCGTCGGGTGGCGTTTCGGCCAGGCCCGCCATGATGAATGCATCGCGTGCCGCAGCGATGGCCATGGCGGTGCCGCGGTCGAGCGGCAAGCGCGATGTGCTGCGTTCGGAGTCGTCGAAGTCGCAGGATGCGACGGCGAGCTGCATCGCATCGAGCCCTTCGATTTCAAGCGTGAGCGCGCGCACCGCAGAACGACCCGCGAACAGTGCGTCGTCAAATTGCGCAAGCGTGTGGCCGAGCGGCGTGACGAGGCCGATGCCGCTCACGCCGATGCGTGCGCCCTGGCCGTTGCTCATGCGCGTGCTGAGCTCAGCACCGGCTTCATCGCGTTCGCAAGCGATGCCACGGCGGGCGCTGCGGGCGCGGGCAGATCGTCGATGACTTCGCACAGCCGTTGCAACGTGATGCCGGCCTCGCGGGGATCGAGACGCTCTTCCGGAATGCGCAGGTGAAACGCATCTTCGACAGCGAAGACGAACTCCATCAACGCCAGCGAGTCGAGGCCGAGGTCGGTCAACGTCGTCGTCGGTTGAACGGCTGCGGCCTCGACCTTGAAGTCGCTCCGCAAAATGCCGGCGATGGTGTTGAATGTGGGCGATGTCGCGGACGTCGTCGAGGTTGTCGTTGCGGTCATGTGGATCTCCTGTGTGCCGATGGTGAGAGTCCGTGCGTCAGCCAGCGCTGTGCGCGATGGTCGAAGCGAACTCGAGGGCGTGCCGGACCACTTGATGGCGGTCGTTGTCGATGGTGATCATGTGATAGCTGTCACCCAGCACCACGGCACGAAAAGAGGCCGAGCGCAGTCCGCGCGCAAGCAGATCGAGGTTGCCCACGCTGGCCACTTCGTCCTGCCGCGCATGCAGCGCGAGCACGTGATCGCAGACCACGCGGCCAAGCTGGCTGCGCACGTGGCGCATCAGGCGATGGTGTTCGCGCATGTGTGCGATACCGATCACCGAAGAACCTGCACTGGAAATGCGACGCGTGCGCAGTTCGCGCTCGATCCATGCGCGCACACGCTCGTTCTTGACGCCATAAGGCGCGCGCTCACGGTATTTCCAAAAACGGCCGAGCGGCGTGTACAGCGCCAACGGCAGCAAGAACTGCCAGCGCGGAACGGCCCAGCCGTCGAAGCGCAAAGTAGTCGACATCAGCAGCAGTGCATCGACGCGGCGCTCGCAGCGGATGGCCGCGGCCAGCGCAAGCGATGCGCCGGCTGAAATACCGACCAGCATCACGCGCTCGTGTGACGTGCGCAGTGCGTCGATGCGACGTTCGATCGAATCTATCCACTGCTCGAACGGAGCTGCTTTCTGCTTTTCGACGCCTGGATTGAAAGAGTAGCCATCGATCGACATCGGGTGCACCGAGTAACCCACGCTGCGCAGCGCGCTTTGCACGCCCTGCAATTCATCGGGCGTGCTGCACAAGCCGTGCAGCAGCACGACCGCTGTGCGACTGGCCGTTGAATGATCTAAGCCGTGGTCGTGTCCGATGACAAATGCGGGCCGCGCGCTCAACGGTGGACCCCTGGCCTTTTGCTGATAACCCGCTCCCTGAAAATCACCTGCTGTCGTATGCTCATGCCCCGTTTATCGCGCCGAGCGGCTGACGTGCCGCTGACCCTCTGATTGCGTATAAACACGTACTTTCGACCACCGTTTTCTCCAGCTAAAACCGATGCGAATACTTCTTGTCGAAGACGACGCCGTACTGCGTGAAGTGATGCTGCGCAGCCTCGCGGATGCGGGGCATCGCGTCGATGTCGCATCGAATGTCGATGACGCCGATCACCTGTGGCGGGTGCAGCCGTTCGATGCGGTGCTGCTCGATCTCAACTTGCCGGTGACCGGTGCGATGGGCAGTGCGACTGGCAGCGGCCTTACCGCGTTGCGCCATGCACGGGCTCGTGGTGACCGCACGCCGGTGCTGGTACTCACCGCACGCGACCGCACCGAAGAGCGCATCGCCGGTCTCGATGCAGGCGCCGACGACTACCTCGGCAAGCCCTTCGATCTGGCCGAAGTCGAAGCGCGCTTGCGGGCCTTGGTGCGACGCGCCAAGGGCACCGAAGACATGGTCACGCTCGGCCAGCTCAAGCTCGATCGCAAGGCACGGCGCTTTGCGATGGGCAGCACGCCGCTCGACTTGCCGGCGCGCGAGTTCGAGGTGCTGTGGGAACTCATGAGTCCGCCGGGTCATGCGGTGAGCAAGCGCTCCTTGTCGGACAAGCTCTCGACCTTCGATGAGGCGCTCGGCGACAACGCGCTCGAAGCCTTCATCTCGCGCCTGCGCAAGAAGCTGCTGGGCAGCGGTGCAAGCATCCGTACATTGCGAGGCATCGGTTACCTGCTGGAAGCCGAACAGTGAACGCGCCTTCGCTGACGCAGCGTCTGCTGCGCAGCGTGCTGCTGCCCTTGGGCCTGACATGGCTCATCGGCACGGCGGTGGCGATCTTCATCGCCAACGTGTTGACCGAGCAGGCCTTCGATCACGCGATGCTCGACGATGCGTATTCGGTGTCGACCAACGTGCAGGTGAGCGATGGCGGCATCGAGCTTTTGCTGTCGCCGCGCGAAGTGACCACGGTGCTTTTCGATCAGGTCGAAACCGTGTACTTCGCGGTGCTGCGGCCCGATGGTTCGCTGCTGGCAGGCAACGCCGGGCTGGAAGCGCCGGCGCCTGGCGAAAACGCGCAGCTGCGCTTTTCGGACATCGTTTTTCAGGGCAATGCGTTGCGTGCCGTGGTGCTCAGGCATGACTCGCCCAATGCCTATCAAGTGATCATCGCGCAGACCACGCGAGCCCGTTCCACACTGGTTGCGCGGCTGCTCAGCTATGCGCTCACACCGCAACTCATCCTGCTCGCCTTGTTGGCGCTGTGGATCTGGCGGCGTATCCGAAACGACCTGCGGCCGTTGGGCGAGCTGCAACGCGCACTCGACCGCCGCGATGCGCGCGACCTCGCGCCGGTGCCGGTGGCGCAGACGTCGCGCGAGTTGCAAAGGCTCGGCAATACCGTCAACTCGCTGTTCGAACGGCTCGGTTCAAGCGTCCGGGCGCAGCGGGAATTTGCCGGCAACGTGGCGCACGAGTTGCGGACGCCGCTGGCCGGCATTCGTGCGCTGGCCGAGTACGGACTCGCTCAGCCAAACCCCGTGGTGTGGCGTGAGCAACTGGAACGCATTGCGGCGAGCCAGGCACGCGCGAGCCGCCTCGTCGACCAGCTGCTCGGCCTCGCATTGGCCGATGAGGCGCACGCGGGATTGCAACGAGAGCCGGTTCGACTCGATCGCCTCGCTGAAGAAGCCGTCATGCGGCACCTGACGCGCGCCGATGCGAGGGGCGTCGATCTCGGTGCGATCGGGCTTGAGAAGCCTGTCACGGTGGATGCCAATGCCGCATTGATCGAAGGCATCCTGGACAACCTCATCGACAACGCGATGCGCTATGGCGGGCGCACGATCACGATCGAACTCTCGGGCAGCACGCTCAGTGTGGTGGATGATGGCGCCGGAATTCCGGCTGATGCGCAACGTGAACTGGTGCAGCGCGGGTCGCAAGGTGCGGCGGGGCAGAAGCTGGGCCAGGGTGCCGGACTCGGACTGTCGATCGTGGCGCGCTACGCCAAGCTGCTCGGCGCCGAGCTCACGCTGGAAAACGACGCGGCCACCGGTGGCTTGCGCGTCAACGTCGCGTTCGCTGGCACCTGAGACGCGCGCCCCTTTCAAGGCGCGAGTTCGGCTTTGCCCAGGCTGCCGGGCGTTATGCGAGCGCTGGATAGTCGGTGTAGCCCTTGGTGCCGCCGCCGTACAACGTGGCCTTGTCGAGCTCGTTCCATGGCGCGCTTTCGCGGATGCGGCGTACCAGATCAGGGTTGGCGATGAAGGGCCTTCCGAAGGCCACGAGATCGTCGCCTTCCTTGACCGCGATCTCGGCCATCGGCTTGTCGTAGCCGTTGTTCACCATCCAAGCGCCCTTGCCGCCGGCCTGGCGGTAAGCAGCCTTGAGCGCTTCGTAGTCGAACGGCCTGTCGTCCAGTTCGCGCGGGCCGCCGGTGGCGCCTTCGATGATGTGGATGTAGGCCAGGCCGAGCGTCGCCAAGTGCTTCACGACATAGGTGAAGAGCGGTTGTGGATCGGCGTCTTCGACGCCGTTGGCTGGCGTCACCGGCGAAAGGCGGATGCCGGTCTTGCCGCCGCCGACGGCATCGACTACGGCGCGCGTGACTTCGAGCGTGAAGCGGGCGCGGTTCTCGATGCTGCCGCCGTAGTCGTCGGTGCGCTGGTTGCTGTTGGTCTTCAGAAACTGGTCGAGCAGGTAGCCGTTGGCGCCGTGAATTTCGACACCGTCGAAGCCAGCCGTTTCAACGGCGTTGCGTGCTGCAGTGGCAAAGGAGTGAACGATGCCGGGGATCTCTCCAGCGTCGAGCGCGCGGGGTTCCGAGGTGTCGACGAAGCCTGCCACGCCGTCCTTGATGAGCACGGTCTTGGTCTTGGCGGTGATGGCCGAAGGTGCGACGGGTTTGCCGCCTTCGGGTTGCAAGTCGATGTGCGACACGCGGCCCACGTGCCAGAGTTGCACGACGATCTTGCCGCCGTCGGCATGCACCGCGTCGGTCACCTTCTTCCATGCATCGAGCTGCTCGGTGCCGTAGAGGCCCGGTACGTCGGAGTAGCCCTGGCCCTGCTGGCTGATCGCGGTTGCTTCGGTGATGAGCAGTCCGGCGCTGGCACGCTGCGCGTAATAAGTCGAGGCGATGTCGGGCGGAACGGCGTTGGGCGAGCGATTGCGCGTCAGCGGCGCCATCACGATGCGGTTGGCGAGGTGCAGGTCGCCGGCTTGTACGGGGTCGAAAAGTGTGTGCATCGGGATCAGGTCTAAGTTGGACAAAAGGGGACGAGGGCAGCAAGGTTAGCGCCGCGCGCGCAAACGTGCTGTGACAGGGTTGTCGTGCGGTGTCGGCCGGGTGTCGCAAAATGATCCGCCGACCGCCACGAGCCCATGACTTTTTCGTCCAAGCCACCCGACACGCCAGCCCTGGCCGCGCTGTCATCGGCGGCGTCGCGCTCTGTTCGTAGCCCGCTTCGAATGGCCCTTGCGTTGTCGATGGGTGCAGCGGTGTCGCTCGGCATCACGCGCTTCGCATACGGCCTGCTGTTGCCACCGATGCGCGCCGATCTGGGTTGGAGCTATGCACTGGCCGGCGGCATGAACACCGCCAATGCCTTCGGCTACCTGATGGGCGCGCTGGTGATGCCGGACTTGATGCGGCGCGTCGACCCCACGCGCTTGCTGGTGTGGGGCGCTGTGCTGGCGAGCATCTTCATGGCCGCGAGCGGCTTCGTCGAAGCGGCGCCTGCCCTGTTGTTGCAACGCTGGCTCGCCGGCGTGGCCAGCGCATGGGTCTTCGTGGCGGGTGGGCTGCTGGCTGCGCGGCTCGGTGCCGAGCACCCGACGCGCGCTGGTTTGTTGCTGGGCATCTATTACGGCGGGACTGGCTTCGGCATCTTGCTGTCGGCGTTGCTGGTGCCGCCGGTGCTGCATGCGGCGGCGGGCGTGCCGCACGGTTGGGCTTGGGCGTGGTGGATGCTGGCGGCGGTGAGTGCCGTGGCGACGATGGTGTTGGCTGTGACGGTGCGTGCGCTGGACCGCAATACAGCACGCCGAACGACCGTGCCCGCGAACACGGCGGATGTGCGAGCCGGTCCGCGGCCCGTGCCGGTGCGCCGCTTCGGCTGGGCACTCGGTGGCTACACCTTCTTCGGCGCAGGCTACATCGGCTACATGACCTTCGTCATCGCGCTGCTGCGCGAGCAGGGCGCCAGCGCCGGCGGCGTCACGTTGTTTTATTCGTTGCTCGGCGTGGCCTGCGTCACGTCGTCGCGTCTCTGGGCTGGCCTGCTCGATCGCTATCGGGATGGTCGACCGCAGGCATTGCTGAACACCTTGCTGGGCATAGCGACCTTGCTGCCGGTGCTGAGCACGTCGTAGCCTGTGGCGTTGGCGTCCGGTGTGCTTTTCGGCGCGGTGTTTCTGTCTGTGGTGGCATCAACCACGGCATTGGTCCGGCACAACCTGCCAGAAGCGCAGTGGGCCACCGGCATCAGCGCATTCACGATCGCTTTCGCGCTGGGGCAGATCGTCGGACCGACGGTGGCCGGCTGGATTTCCGACGGTTCGGGTGGCCTGGCGCGCGGGCTCGTCGTGTCGGCGATCACTTTGTGGATCGGCGCTGCGTTGGCGTCGAAGCAGAAGCCTTTGGCAATGCCGACATGACCACGGTGAATGGCACGGCAGCGCGCAAGCTGCGATATCTCCTGCGTCTCGGCGAGCACCGTTTTACGTCGATCGCCGATGCTTTCGACGATGCACTTGCGCCTGATGGCAGGCAGACAGCGCAGCGCATGCGAGACGCGCCGGACGCGCTCCCGTCATTGCGCTACTTCAGCGCGGCTTCAGCCTTCAAGGCTTCCTGAACAGCCGGCCGCGCACCGACGCGCGCATGCCAAGCCATGACCGTCGGGTACGGCGACAGGTCGATGCCCAGCGGCTTGGCCCAGTTGGTGATGGTGAACAGGTAGCCGTCGGCCACGTTGAAGTGCTCACCCATCAGGTACTCCTTGCCTGCGAGCTCGCTCTCCAGCCATGTGTAGCGCGACGCGAGCCGTGCCTTGACCACGGCTTTGTACTCGTCCGGCGTGGCCGGATTGAAGAGCGGGCTGAAGCCCTTGTGCATCTCCGTGCCGATGAAGTTCAACCACTCTTGCAGGCGGTAGCGCGGCATCGTGCCCGCAGCGGGCGCAAGGTTTTTCAGCGGGACCAAGTCGGCGATGTATTGCAGGATGGCCGGGCCCTCGCGCAGGCGCGTGCCATCGTCGAGTTCGAGCATGGGCACGTAGCCGAGCGGATTGATGCCGTAGTAGTCGGTGCCGTCTTGCAGCTTGTGGCTCTTGGTGCTGGCGAGCACGGGCTCGAACGCGAGGCCGGCCTCATGCAGGGCGATGTGCGGCGACAGCGAGCAGGCGCCGGGAGAGAAATACAGCTTCATGGAATGCTCCGTTGGTTTCATTTGTGTCGACAAGATGGCGAATGCTAGCGGGTCCATGGACTCCGGGTGAGGGTGCGGAGGATCTTGCGGGTGTCCGCGTTTTTGTCCTACGGTCCCTCGCGTGCGGCGACTATTCGCTGCCGCGCGCGCCAACATTTAGTCTTCGTTTCACTGCGGGCGGTGGCCTGCTGCAAAGGAGTTTCCATGTTGAAGTACGCGATTGTTTTTGCCGTGATTTCGCTTATCGCGGGTGCTCTCGGCTTCGGTGGTGTGGCTGCCGGCGCCGCCGGCATTGCGAAGGTGCTGTTCGGCTTGTTCCTGATCCTGGCAGTTGTGTTCCTGGTGCTCGCCGCACTGGGTGTCGGAGCTGTTCGAAAAGCGCTCGACTAGTCTTTCATTTAGAGCTGTGCCGGGCTCGTCGAAGATCAGCACGAGGCGACGATGCGGCGGGCCTATGTCATTGCGATCGCGGACTGACCTGCCGGCGCTACCAATAGGATAGCGTTAGAGGCAGATGGCATCAGGCTTTTGCGATGCCTTGATTCGAGAGGCCTATAGGCAAAGGATGGTGCGAATGTCCGAGGCGGCGATTAAAATCGATGCCCCACTTTGCTGCAGCGCGTCAAAGTCGCGCCTCATTCATGCTGTACCCCGAAGAATTCGATGTGATCGTCGTCGGTGGCGGTCACGCCGGCACTGAAGCCGCGCTGGCGTCGGCGCGCATGGGCGCGCGAACGTTGCTCCTGTCGCACAACATCGAAACCTTGGGCCAGATGAGTTGCAACCCGTCGATCGGCGGGATCGGCAAGGGCCACCTGGTTAAAGAGGTCGATGCGCTGGGCGGTGCGATGGCGCTGGCGACCGACGAATCAGGCATTCAATTTCGTATTCTTAATTCCAGCAAGGGCCCCGCCGTGCGAGCTACGCGGGCGCAGGCCGATCGGGTTTTGTACAAAGCCGCGATTCGGCATCGGCTCGAAAACCAACCCAACCTCTGGCTTTTTCAACAGGCCGTCGATGACCTGATCATCGAAGGTGACCGTGTGGTGGGCGCTGTCACGCAAGTGGGCATTGGCTTCCGCGCGCGAGCGGTGGTGCTGACGGCCGGAACCTTTCTCGACGGGCGCATTCATGTTGGCCTCGACAACTACCAGGCTGGACGCGCCGGTGACCCGCCCGCGATCAGCCTGTCGGCGCGGCTGAAGGAGCTCAAGCTGCCGCAGGGCCGCTTGAAGACCGGCACGCCGCCTCGACTCGACGGTCGAACGATTGATTTTTCGAAATGTACCGCGCAGCCCGGCGACGGCATGGAAGGCGGCACTGGTCCAATGCCGGTGTTCAGTTTCATGGGGCACGCCGAAATGCATCCGGCGCAAATGGCCTGCTGGATCACGCACACCAACGCGCGCACCCACGACATCATCCGATCCGGATTCGATCGCAGTCCAATGTTCACCGGCAAGATCGACGGCATCGGTCCGCGTTATTGCCCGAGCGTCGAAGACAAGATCAATCGCTTTGCAGACAAGGAAAGCCACCAGATCTTTCTGGAGCCCGAAGGTCTGACGACGAACGAGTACTACCCGAACGGAATCTCGACGAGCTTGCCTTTCGACATCCAGTATCAGCTGGTGCGCTCGATGGTCGGTTTGGAAAAGGCGCACATTCTTCGACCTGGCTACGCCATCGAATATGACTACTTCGATCCACGTGAGCTCAAGAGCAATTTCGAGACACGGGCGGTGCGGGGGTTGTTCTTTGCGGGGCAGATTAACGGCACTACGGGCTACGAAGAGGCGGCCGCGCAGGGTCTTTTTGCGGGCGTGAATGCCGCGCTGCAATGCCGGGGCGACGACGCCTGGCTGCCGCGTCGTGACGAGGCCTACCTTGGCGTGCTTGTCGACGACTTGATCACCAAGGGCGTGACCGAGCCCTACCGTATGTTCACCAGCCGAGCGGAGTTCAGGCTCCAACTTCGCGAGGACAACGCCGACATGCGTCTGACGGAGGCTGGTCGCAAGCTGGGGTTGGTCGACGATGCGCGATGGGATGCGTTCAGCCGAAAACGTGATGTTGTTTCACGTGAAACAGAACGGTTGAAATCGATCTGGATCAATCCGCGAAATCTTCCGTCGGCCGAGTCGCAGCGCGTCCTCGGCAAAGCAATCGATCACGAATACAACTTGGCTGATTTGCTTCGACGTCCGGATGTCAGCTATGCCTCATTGATGTCGCTTGATGGTGGCAAGTACGTTGCGAATTTGCCTTTGGGTGAGACCGAAATAGAGCAGATTGAAATCGCCGCTAAATACTCGGGCTACATCGAACGCCAGCACGATGAAGTCGAGCGCGCGTCCCACTTCGAGAATCTGAAGTTGCCGGACGCGTTCGATTACACCCAAGTGCCGGCGCTGAGCTTTGAGGTTCGACAGAAATTGACGAAGCATCGGCCGGAGACTCTGGGGTTGGCCTCGCGCATTTCCGGCGTGACCCCGGCAGCGATTTCGTTGCTGTTGGTGCATCTGCGTAAGGGCGGACATCGCGCCTTTGCAGCGGATGCGTCGGGGCTTGGGGTCAGGCTGCCAGAGCCGCACGCTGCTGAATGACCGCTGTGCTCTCGGAGTCTGCGCTGCGAAGCGGCGCGGAGGCATTGAATGTTGAACTGACGGACGCCCAATTGGCGCAGTTGGGAAACTACGGCGCGCTCCTGATGAAGTGGAGCAAGGTCTACAACCTGACGGCGGTGCGCGACCCGGGTGGCATTTTGACGCACCACTTGCTTGACAGCATGGCTGTCGTTCCCGCCCTTCGTCGCGAGTTGAGAAAAAGAGGGTGGGAGAAGGTCCGTCTTCTGGATGTGGGATCGGGCGCCGGCCTGCCAGGTGCGGTTATCGCGATCCTTTGCCCGAATGTCGATGTGACTTGTCTCGATGCCGTTGCCAAGAAGATCGCATTCGTTCAGCAAGTTGCGGCTGAACTCAAGTTGCCCAATCTCACGGGCCTGCATGCCCGCATCGAGGCCATGACCGATTCTTACGAAGTCGTCAGTTCACGCGCGTTTGCCTCGCTTGGAGACTTTGTCGGTGGCTCGGCAAACGCCCTGCGCTCCGATGGGATATGGCTTGCGATGAAGGGTCGAACGCCGGATGAAGAGATTAAAAATCTGCCTGCCGGGACGGAAGTGTTTCACGTGGAACAACTGGTTGTTCCCGGCCTGGACGCCGAGCGTTGCATCGTCTGGCTTCGGAAGGACTAGACAAATCATGACGGCGGCGTTCATCGTGACGTCCATGACAGAAGGGCGAGTCCGTGTCGATCACCTGCTTTTCCACCACGTACCCGAGGCCCGGAAGCACACGCTGTAACTGGTCGGCGTTGCGTGCAATATGTCGGAAGCGAGCGAACGCGTCGTAAGCTGAGCGAAGTTTTGCGCCGGAGCGCTGGCGGCGGGCCGGCAGCCCGGCAGCCCGCCATTGGGGAATGCCGACGCCATGCGTACACTCGGGGTTTTCCTACAGCCCCCAATTCCATGTTCGGCATCGCTGACTACGGTGCGTTTGTCGCCGCCATCATTCTGTTTTTGCTGATCCCCGGCCCGGGCAATCTGGCATTGATCACGTCGACGGGCAAGGGCGGAATTCGAGGTGGCTTGGCTGCCACGCTGGGTGTGATCGCTGGCGACCAGGTATTGATGTGGGCCGCTGTCGCTGGTGTCGCTGCTTTGCTCTCCGCATATCCGATGGCCTTTCATGCCGTCCAATGGCTGGGCGCTGCTTATCTCGCGTGGCTCGGCTTAAAGATGTTGCTTGCCAAGCCCGGCGCGGCACCGATTCTCAACATCCGACCGCGGCACTTTTTTCGGCAGGCGATGGCGATCACGCTGTTGAACCCCAAAGCCATCGTCTTCTACATGGCGTTCTTCCCGCTGTTTGTCGATCCGGCGCAGCACCAAGGACTCACGACTTTCGGCGTGATGGCTGCGACGATCGCCGCGTTGACGCTCGCTTATGGACTCATCGCCACCTTGTTGACTTACTTTCTCGCCGAAAGGCTTCGTGCCAATCCGCGCGTGTCGTCGACGCTGGAAAAATTGGCGGGCGCTTTTCTGATCGGCTTCGGCGTCAAGCTGGCGCTGTCCCGCTAGCCGACCGAACAAGCACATGGCTAAAATTTTTTGCATTGCCAATCAAAAGGGCGGCGTCGGCAAGACGACCACCACCGTCAACTTGGCGGCAGGCCTGGCCAAAGTCGGTCAGCGCGTGCTCATGATCGACCTCGATCCCCAAGGCAACGCGACCATGGGGTCCGGCATCGACAAGCGGCAGCTCGAACTGTCGGTGTACGACGTACTGCTTGAGTCGGCGACTGTGGCCGAAGCTCGCGTCAAAGCCGAAAAGCTGGAGGCGGCGGGTTGCGGATATGACATCCTGGGCGCCAATCGCGAACTGGCCGGCGCAGAGGTGGAGATGGTCGCGCTCGACCGCAGGGAAAAGCGCCTGCGTACCGCGCTGGCTTCCGTCGGCGCTGAGTACGACTTCATCCTGATCGATTGCCCTCCCTCCCTCAGCCTGCTCACGCTCAACGGCCTGTGTGCGGCCCACGGCGTCATCGTGCCGATGCAATGTGAGTACTTCGCGCTCGAAGGTCTGACCGACTTGGTCAACACCATCAAGCAGGTGCACGCCAACCTCAACAAGAATTTGCAGATCATCGGCTTGCTGCGAGTGATGTTCGATCCGCGCATCACGCTGCAGCAGCAGGTGAGTGATCAACTGAAGGCGCACTTCGGCGACAAGGTTTTCGACACGGTGATCCCGCGCAACGTGCGCCTCGCGGAGGCGCCGAGCTACGGGCTACCTGGCGTGGTGTTCGACCCGTCAGCCAAGGGCAGCGTGGCCTTCGTCGCCTTCGCTAAAGAGCTCGTTGAAAAGATGCCGCCGGCCAGCGCATTGCAATCTCCGTCGGCACCCCCCGATGACGGGCCGGTCGTTGGCGTGGGCACAGCCAGCGCCGCGGGTGTGGCAGACAAGGCCTCCGGCGTGCAACCAGAAGTGCAGAACCACAATGGCGGCTAGTCCTGCGGACGGTACGGTCCTGCTGCTGCCGGGTTGGCAGAACAGCGACTCTGGTCATTGGCAAAGCCGCTGGGAAACGCTCTACGGCGACCGCCGCGTCGAGCAACACGAGTGGATGCATCCGCGCCGCGGCGACTGGTCCGCGCGCCTCGAAGAAGAAGTGCTGGCCGCGCCGAGCCGGGTGCTCCTCGTTGCACACAGCCTCGGCTGCATCCTCGTCGCCGCCTGGGCTGCGCACTCACGCAACACGCAGAAGGTGCATGCGGCGCTGCTCGTTGCGCCGGGCGACGTCGAGCGCGATGACCTGAGGCAAATGATCCCTGGCTGGGCGCCGATCGTGCGGCGGACCTTGCCTTTCAAGGCTCTGATGATCGCTGCCGACAACGATCCGTATTGCGCCATCGACCGCTCACGAGACATGGCCGCCGACTGGGGAGTCCGCTTTGTCGATTCAGTGGACGCTGGCATCGCCGGTAAAGGCGGACATCTCAACAGCGAATCTGGATTGGGTGATTGGCCCCAAGGGCGCGCCCTGCTCAACGAAATTTCGAAAGAAGAATAGCGACCATGGTCACCAAAAAACTCAAAGGCCTTGGCCGCGGACTCGAAGCCTTGCTCGGTCCGACCGCATCTTCAGCCAGCGATAGCCTCGACGGAAACGGCATTGCGCACAACCCGACCGTGCTAAGGCTCGATCAAATGGTGCCCGGCGTCTACCAGCCGCGCACGCGCATGGACGAGGGCGCGCTGTACGAATTGGCCGAGAGCATCAAGGTTCAAGGCATCATGCAGCCGATCCTGGTGCGTCGGCTAGACGCCGAATCGGCAGACGCGAAGAACGCAGAATTCGAAATCATCGCGGGTGAACGTCGCTACCGCGCAGCCAAACTGGCTGGTCTCGACAGCGTGCCGGTGCTGGTGCGCGACGTGCCCAACGAAGCCGCGGCGGCGATGTCGCTCATCGAGAACATTCAGCGTGAAGACCTCAACCCGCTCGAAGAGGCTCAAGGCCTGCAAAGGCTGGTGGCTGAGTTTGGGCTCACTCACGAAGCTGCGGCGCAGGCTGTAGGCCGTTCAAGAAGTGCGGCGAGCAACTTGCTGCGCTTGCTTAATCTGGCCGAGCCGGCGCAGGCCATGCTGATGGCGGGCGACATCGACATGGGTCACGCGCGGGCTTTGCTGTCGCTCGATCGTGGCACGCAGATCACCGCTGCCAACCAGATCGCCGCAAAGAAGATGTCGGTTAGGGAAGCTGAAGCCCTGGTCAAAAAGCTGGCGGCCGAGTTCAGCCTGTCGCCTTCGCCGCGCCACGGCAGCGCAGCGGGCGAGAAGTCTCGCGACTTGCAGCGCGTCGAAGAAGAGCTGGCCGACCTGCTCACAGCCGAAGTCGAAGTCCGGCTCAAGAAGCGCACCAAGCGCGGCGGGCAAGTGGAGCAGAGCGGTGAGCTTGCGATCCATTTCGGCACGCTCGAGGCGCTGAATGGTTTGATCGATCGCCTACGTCGAATGGCATAGGAAAGGGAGCCAGCGCGCTGCTGACCCGCATCGACAACCGCTCCGGCAAGGAGAAGATGAGCGAGCGAAACCTAGCGGAAGATTTTTCCTGGATTCATGATGTTCTTCGGGTCCAGCGCCCGCTTGATCGTCCGCATCATGTCCACCGCTCCCGCGCCCGCCTCGGTCACGAGAAAGTCCATCTTGTGCAGCCCGATGCCGTGCTCGCCGGTGCAGGTGCCTTCCAGTTCGATCGCGCGCATCACCAGCGCATGGTTCAGCGCCTCGGCCTTGGTGCGCTCTTCGGCATCGTTGGGGTCGATCAGATAGCCGAAGTGGAAGTTGCCATCGCCGACGTGACCGACCAGAAAGTAGGGGATGCCGCTGGCGTCGACCTCGGCCACCGACTCGAGCAGGCAGTCGGCCAGCCGGGAGATCGGCACGCAGGTATCGGTCGAAATCGCCCGACAGCCTGGCCGCGACTGAATCGCCGCGAAGTAGCTGTTGTGACGCGCCGCCCACAGCCGCGTGCGTTCTTCCGGCGTGCTGGCCCATTCGAAGGCATTGCCGCCGTGGCCGCTGGCGAGCTCCTGCACCGTCTCCGCCTGTTCTTTTACGCTGGCGGGGGAGCCATGAAATTCCATCAGCAGCAACGGCTCTTCGCGCAGCGTGAGCTTCGAGTACGCGTTGACCATGCGCACCGTGTTCACGTCGATCAGTTCGACCCGTGCGATCGGAACGCCCAGCTGGATGATCTCGATGGTCGTGCGCACAGCCGCCTCGATGCTCGGAAACGAGCAGATCGCCGCCGACACCGCCTCGGGCAACGGATAGATGCGTAGCGTGATTTCGGTGATGACGCCGAGCGTGCCTTCGCTGCCGACCATCAGGCGGGTGAGGTCGTAGCCTGCAGATGATTTCTTTGCGCGCGTGCCGGTACGAATGACCTCGCCACCGGCCGTGACCACTTCGAGCGCCAGCACGTTCTCGCGCATCGTGCCGTAGCGGACCGCGTTGGTGCCGCTGGCGCGGGTGGCGGTCATGCCGCCGATCGATGCGTCGGCGCCCGGGTCGATGGGAAAGAACAGGCCGGTGCTCTTGATCTCTTCGTTGAGCGCCTTGCGCGTGACGCCCGGCTGCACCGTCACCGTCAGGTCGTCAGCGTTGATCGAAAGCACCTTGTTCATGCGCGACACGTCGATGCTGATGCCACCCTGCACGGCGAGTAGATGGCCTTCGAGCGACGAGCCGACGCCGAACGGAATGACCGGCACGCTGTATTCGCTCGCGAGCGTGACTGCGTCGGCGACGTCCTGCGTCGATTCGGCGAACACCACTGCCGACGGCGGTGGCGCCTCGAACGACGACTCGTCGCGCCCATGTTGCGTTCGCACGGCGAGCGCCGTGGAACAGTTGGTGCCGAAGCGCGCCTTCAACGCGTCGATCAATGCGTCGGGTGTGTTGCGCAACGCCAATTCAGGCGTCAGATGGGCGAGGGCGGTGGGTGCGTTCATGGATGTCTCCGGAGGCGGTCTACCATTCTATGAACCTACCGCAAAACTCCACAGCAGAAAGACACGACCATGGGCAACCGCCTCACTCAGATCGCAACTCGCACTGGCGACGACGGCACCACCGGCTTGGGCGACAACACGCGCGTGCCCAAAGACCACCTGCGCGTGCACGCCATGGGCGACGTCGACGAGTTGAATTCGCAGATCGGCGTGCTGCTGTGCGAGGCGATGCCGGACAACGTGCGCGAACTGCTGGTCGACATCCAGCACCAGCTCTTCAACCTGGGCGGCGAGCTTTCGATGCCGGGCTACACGCTGCTGAAGCCGGAGGCACTGCTGCAGATCGACAACGCGCTGGTCGAGCACAACGCGGTGTTGCCACGATTGGCGGAGTTCATCTTGCCGGCGGGCACGCGCGCGGCCTCGCTGGCGCATGTGTGCCGCACAGTCGCGCGGCGCGCCGAGCGTGCGGTCGTTTCACTGGGTGCGGCAACCGAGATCAACGATGCGCTGCGGCAGTACCTGAATCGGCTCAGCGACCTGCTCTTCGTGCTGTCGCGGGTCTTGAACCGGATGGACGGCGGCGACGATGTCTACTGGAAGAGCGAGCGGATGGCGCGTGCGGCGGCGGATGGCGCAGCCGAAGATGGTGCGCCGACGGCTTAGCTTCTTGCCGCAGCCGCAGGAGACAGTCTCGACGCAAGTTCGGCCGCCGAGCCGAAAGCCAGCGTGAACCCCAACGCGCCGTGCCCGGTGTTGAAGAACATGTTGTCGGGTGCGCCGTCGACGCGGCCGATGATCGGCACGCCGGTCGGTGTAGCCGGGCGCATGCCGGTCCACGGCGCGAGTTCAAGAAAGTCGCTGCAGTGCGGGAACAGTGCTCTCGTCGCGGCGACCAGCATGTCGATGCGGCCTTCAGGAATGCGGCTGTCGTGGCCGACGATCTCCGCCATGCCGGCCACGCGCAGCCGTGAGCCGATGCGTGCGAACACCGTCTTGCGCGCGCTGTCGGTCACGTTCACTGTCGGCGCTGCGCCGGGCGAGTTGTCGACGTCGAGGGTGATGCTGTAGCCCTTCAGCGGGTACACCGGCAGGTAGGCGCCAAGCTGGCGCCCAAAGCGCGCCGAGGCGCTTCCCAGGGCCATCACGAAGGCGTCTGCCTGCACCGGGCCTCCGGCGGCTTGCACAGCCTGCACGCGGCCTTGCTGGCTCCCTCTATTCAGGTCGAAGCCTTCGATGTCCGCACCCAACGAGAAGACCACGCCACGCGCGCGAAGCACTTGTTCGAGCGCCCGGCATACCTTGAGGCAATCGGCCGCGCACTCACTGGGCGTGTGCACCGCCCCCGCGATTTGCCGGTGATAGCCCGCGAGCGCAGGCTCGATGGCGATGACCTCTTCGTTCGATACCAGCCGCTGTGGCGCCGAGCCCAAAGCGCGCTGCAGATCGATCTGGCGACGTGCGCCTTCGAGCGCATCTGCACTGCGGTACAGCACCAGCTTGCCGGTGGCAGAGAAGTCGATGTCGGCCGGCAACTCGGCGCGCACGCTGTCGAACACGGCGCGGCTCGCTGCGGCCAGCGCGAGCAGACGCGCAGTGCTGGCAGCGGCCATCGGGGCATTGCAGGCAGCCAGGAACGCGAGGCCCCAACGCCACTGCTGCGGATCGAGTTTCGGGCGCAGCTTCAGCGGCGACGAAGGCGAGAACAACAAGTGCGGCAACTGTCGCCAGATCGACGGATCGGCCAGCGGCGCCACATACGAGTAGCTCAGCTGCGCGCCGTTGCCGGCACTCGCGCCTTCGCCCGGCGCAGCACGATCGATCACCGTGACCTGATGGCCGTCGCGCTGCAGTTGCCAGGCCGTGGCCAGTCCGACGATGCCTGCGCCGAGCACGCAAATGTGCATGGATGTCCTCGTTCCTTCGTTCTGGAAAATGCCGATGCGCTCGACCTCGCGAGCTTGGCTAATGATGAGCTGCGACGCAGTGCGGATCTGGCGTGTGAAGTGTCACGGGACATGTTGGCACCCGCCTTGCGTACTGCCGAGCTCTTCCCAAGTTTCTTGTTCGTTCAATTTTCCAAAGAGGTCTCCATGAAACTTTCTGCCCTCACGACCGCCGTGCTGGCCGTTGCCGCCGCACTCGCCGCCACCACCGGCGCGCATGCTGCCGACACGCTTGCGAAGATTGCCGCAGCCAACAAGATGACTGTGGCCTACCGCGAATCGTCGGTGCCTTTCAGCTACCTCGACGGTCCTGAGAAACCCGTCGGTTTCTCGGTCGATCTGACGAACGCCATCGTCGCAGCGGTCAAGCAAAAACTGGGCAAGCCGAATCTGGAAGTCGGACTGATGGCGGTGACGTCACAAAACCGTATCCCGCTCATCACCAACGGCACGCTCGATCTCGAGTGCGGCTCCACCACCAACAACTCGGCGCGCGCCAAGGACGTCGCCTTTGCCATCAACCATTTCTATACCGGCACGCGGCTGCTCGTGAAGAAGGGCGCAGGCATCAAGGACTACCCGGACCTCAAGGGCAAGAAGGTCGCCATCACGACCGGCACGACCAACGTTCAGGTCGTGCGCAAATACAGCACCGACAAGAACCTCGACATCGACATCGTGATGGGCAAGGACCATTCCGATTCGTTGCTGCTGGTGGAGAGCGATCGCGCCACGGCTTTCGCGATGGACGACATCCTGCTCTACGGGTTGAAGTCGAACTCCAAAACCCCGGCCGACCTCGAAGTCGTCGGCGAAGCGCTGCAGGTCGAGCCGTACGCCTGCATGCTGCCCAAGGACGATCCGCAGTACAAGGCGCTGGTCGACGGCGTCATCACGGGCTTGATGAAGTCGGGCCAGTTCGACAAGCTCTACGACAAGTGGTTCATGCAGCCCATCGCGCCGAAGAACCTGCCCATCGGGCTGCCTATGAGCAAGGAACTGAAGGACAACATCAAGACGCCGAGCGACAAGCCGGCGACTTGACCGCGATCAGCAATACGAGCAACGGCAACGGCATCAGCCACGTGATCATTTCGACCGTCATGACGACGGCCGCTACGGACATCAGGACTATCGCCCCGGCAGCCAGTTCGATCGCGGCGGCTTCCCGCAGCCGCATGCCGACTGGCGTCGCGGTGGCCGCGTACCGACGGAGTACCGTGGCCGCAATTACGTAGTCAACGACTGGCGCGGCAACCACCTTAATGCGCCTCCGCGCGGTTACCAGTGGGTCGGTGTCGGCGGTGACTTCGTGCTCGCAGCCATCGCGACCGGGCTGATCGCGCAGATCATCTCGAATCAGTAGTCGCAACGGTGTGCGGGCAGTGGACCGTATCCACTTCAAGCTGCGCTAATCGGCGACAGCAGCCGGCGCCATCTGCGCGCAGACGTTCTTGCCGGTGATCGTCAGCCGGAGGCCGCCACCCTGCCACTCGAGCCAGTTGAGAGCGACGTAGGCTTCGATGTCGTCGACGTCGATCTGGTCGGCGTGCCGCTCACGGAGCATGGCGACAGTTGCCGGCAAAGCCAGCCTGAGACGGTCACGCCGGATGGTTTCGGCAGAAACGAAATCCTTCGGGGCAACGAGAGGGCGGCGCAGTGGCATGACGATCCATTTCGGGAGCAGTACTGTGTACCAATGTACGCTTGACTTAGCGGCTGACGCGGACTTATTTGGCGCTGCAGTGTCCGCAACGCGGCACTGTGCCAATGGGCCCACAGATCCCGTGATTCCATGTGATCTCTCGCGGTAGTCATCGTCTTTCTTCCCGCAAATAAGGCTCGCCCAATGCACCGGGTTCGCCATCGTTGGTCCCGCCGCCCTCGACACTTTTTTGTGCAACCGCGACCCAGATCATCACGGCGAGCGTGATGGCGTACGGCGTCATCGACACGAAGTACTGCGGCAGCTGCACCCCGGCCGCGGCGAGCTGCGGAATCAACGCTTCGATGCAGCCGAACAGCACCGCGCCAGCCAGCGCTTTCCATGGCGACCAGCGCGCGAAGATCACGAGGCCGACTGCGATCCAGCCGCGCCCACCGGTCATGCCGGCGATCCAGAGCTTGGTGCTCACGACAGAGATGTAGGCGCCCGCTAACCCGACCAGCGCCGCCCCAGAGAGCACCGCAGCGAAGCGCCATGCCCCGACGCTGATGCCGGCCGCATCGGCCGCCTGCGGGTTCTCGCCGACCGCGCGCATGCGCAGTCCGGCGCTGGTGCGCGTGAGGTACCAGACGACCGCCATGAAGATCGGCAGCGTGAGGTACACGACGATGTTCTGCGTGAAGAGCCGGCCCACCAGCGGCAGCTCCGACAACGGCCACAACGGCAGCGCACTGAAGCTGGTCACCGCCACATTGGTCCAGCCGAACAGCGTGCCGACGAGACTGGTCAAGCCCTGGCAAAAGAAGACCAGTGCCAGCCCGGCGATGACCTGGTTCACGCGCAGCAGGATCGTCATGGCGGCGAACAGGATCGACACCGCGCTCGCCGCCAGCATCGCAATGACGAGCGAAAGAGCGGGATGCCCGAAGGCGATCTGCGCGCCGATGCCGGCCAGCGCACCGACCAGCATCAAGCCTTCGGCGCCGAGCGACAGCACGCCCGATCGCTCGGTGAGAATGAGCCCGAGTGCGGCCAACGCATACGGCACTGCAAAGTCCGGCGCATTGCCTAACCAATTGGTGGCGATCGCAAAAGCACTCATCGAACGCGCCGTATCCGGTGTCGGATGAAGAAGTCCGACGAAGCCACGCAGATCACCACGATCGCCTGGATCAGCTGCACCATCGAGAACGGGATTTGATAGAACACCTGCAGGTTGCGCCCCGCCACGAAGAGCGCTGCGACCAGCACCGCAACCACCGTCGCGGCCAACGGATTGTTGCGCGCGAGGAAGGCGATCAGGATGCCGGAGAAACCGTAGCCCGCGTAGAAGGCCTGCGTCAGCCGGCCCTCCTGTCCCGCCACCACCACGAACCCCGCGATGCCCGACAGCGCGCCCGACACGAGCACCGCCGACAGGATCATCCGGCGCACCGGCACGCCCACCGCGTCGGCCATGCGCGGGTTGGCATAGACGAAGCGCAGGTACAGCCCCGCACGGCTGATGCCGACGAACCACCACGCCAGCACGGCAACGATCAGCGCGAGGCCGATCGCCGCGGTGCTCACATTGCCGAACCATTCGGGCAACCGCTCGAAGGCGCGGAACTGCTGCGAATACGGGAACGAATCCTTCGGGTCTTTCCATGCGCCGTAGACGAGGTGCAGCAGGAAGTAGCCGGCGATGTAGTTGAGCATCAGCGTCGAGATGATTTCGTTGACGCCGAGCTTCAGCTTGAGCAGCGCGGGTGCCACTGCCCACGAGAGCCCGAGCCCGATCGCCATGAGCAGCATCAGCGGCAAGCGCAGGGTCGGCGGCCCGAGGTCGAAGAACGAGATGGCCGTCGCACCGATGGCGCCCCAGATCATCTGGCCTTCGAGCCCGAGGTTCCAGAAGCGCGCACGAAACGACATCGAGGCCGCGATGCCGACGAGGACCATCGGCGCCGCCTGGAACAGCACCGCCATCAGGCTTTGCTTGTCGAACAGCGTCTGCAGCACGAACTCGTTGAGCAGCTCGTTCGCGGGCACGCCCGCCGCGACCAATATGGCCGCGGAGATGCCCATGCCGATGGCGAGCGACACAACGAGGATCGCGGCCTGCGACAGCCATCCCATCTGCTGCCGGCTCTCCAATGCGAAGCGCCGGCTTGCGAACGGCTGCCGTGCCACGGTCGTGGCGGTCGATGCGTCCACCGCGAGCTCAGCCATGGTCGACCATTGCCTGTCCCACGGCTTGCCGATCGGCCGGCTGATCGAACTCCGCCACGATGCGCCCGCGCGTCATCACGCCGACGCGATCGGCCAGCGCCAGCACTTCGTCCAGGTCTTCACTGATGAGCAGCACCGCTGCGCCGGCATCGCGCGCGGCCAGCAGCCGCGCATGCACCTCGGCACCGGCGCGCACGTCGAGCCCGCGGCTCGGGCTGTGCGCCAGCACGACGCGCGGCGTACGGCCGAACTCGCGCGCCAGCACGAGCTTCTGCGCGTTGCCACCCGAAAGCAATGCCGCCTTCTGGTCCAGGTTGCGGACGCCCTGCACGTCGAACTGTTCCACGGCGGCCTTCGCATCGGCTTGGAGTTGCGTGGTGTCGAGCCGCCACGGCGAGCCGTAGCGCCCGCCATGCACCTGGCCGATGCCGAAGTTCTCCGCCACCGACAAGGCGCCGGCCAATGCGAGCCCATAGCGATCGGCCGGGATGGCGGCGAACTGCAACGCGCGCCGTTGCGAATTCGAGGCGGCCTTCAAGTCGCCGAAATCCTCCAGCGTGATGTCGCCATCGATCGTCGAGTCGAGTCCCATCAACGCGGCGGCGAGTTCACTTTGACCGTTGCCGCCGACGCCGGCCAGACCGTAGATCTCGCCGGCGTGCAGCGTGAGGTCGACGCCATCGAGGGCAGGCCGCGCATCACTGACGACCTTGGCCGCAGCCGTGCGCAAGGCGCGCACGGTAAGCCGCGCCGCACCGGCCTGCGAGCGCTGCGGTCGCAAGGTCGAGTGCGCGATCGAGTCGCCGACGGTGAGCTGCACCAGCTCGGCCACCGCGGTCTGCTTCGGGTCGACGGTCTTCACCGTGCGGCCACCGCGCATCACCGTCACGCGGTCGGCATAGCGCCTCACGTCGGCCATCTTGTGCGTCACCAGCACGACGGCAGAACCGCTGCGCGCCAGCGCCTGCACCGTCGACAGCAAGCGTTTGGCTTCGCGGTCGGTCAGCACCGCGGTCGGCTCGTCGAGGATCAGGATGCGGGCGCCCGCGAGCAGCACTTTCAGGATCTCGACGCGCTGCTGTTCGGCGATCGACAGCCGCTCCGTGCATTGCCGCGGATCGATGGCGAAGCCGAGCTCGTCGGCCTTCGCGCGGATCTGCGCTTCGAGCATGCCGAGCCGCTTGCGATGACTGCCTTCACTCGATGCGAGCGGATGCCCGAGCAGGATGTTCTCGGCCACGGTGAAAGGCTTCACCAGCTTGAAGTGCTGGTGCACCATGCCGATGTGATGCCGCGCCGCATCGCGTGGGCCGTCGAGCCGCACTGCGTTGTCGTCGACCAGCAGCTGGCCCGACTCCGGCGCATAGAGGCCGGCCGCGATGTTCATCAGCGACGACTTGCCAGCGCCGTTCTCGCCGAGCAGCGCATGCACCTCGCCCCAGCGCGCGCTGAAGTCCGCGTCGATCAGCGCCTTGAAACCGTCGAACGATTTGCAGATGCCGGTGAGCTGCAGCGCGGTCGCCATGACGCTGAATGTCCTGCGCTTACTTTTGCGTGACCACACCCTTGACGTACCAGTCCATCTTCCACAGGTCGGCATCCGACAGCGTGCCGCCCGCAGCCACGCGCTCCTTGCCGTCGCGGTCTTTCAGCGGGCCGGCGTAGATCTGCTTGCCCTTGAGGATAGCGTCGCGCTCTGCCGTGATCATCGCGGCCTTGTCCTTGGGCACGCCCGCGCCGAAGCCTGCGATGTCGGTGCCGCCGTCCTTCATCTCGATGAAGGCGCCGTATTGCGAAGGCGTCCAGTTGCCGGCCATGATCTTCTTCAGCTCGGGCGTCAGGAACTTGTCCCAGACCCAGACCGACGAGCACAGCGTGGCCTTGGGCGCGAACTGGCGCAGATCACGATGGTGGCCGGTGCCGTACACGCCGCGCTCCTGCGCGACGATCTGCGGTGTCGGCGAATCCACGTGCTGGCCGATGACGTCGGCACCCTGGTCGATCAACGCCATGGCGGCCGCGCGCTCCTTCACCGGGTCGTTCCATGCGCCGGTGTAGATCACGTTGACGGTGGCGTTCGGGTTCATCTTTTGCGCACCGAGCGCAAAGGCGTTGACGGTCCAGTTCACCACGCCGAAGGGGTTGGCCGCCACGAAACCGAGCTTGCCCGACTTGGATGCCGCGCCGGCCGCCATGCCGCACAGGTACTGGCTCTCGTAGGTGCGGCCGTAGAACGATTCGAGGTTGCTGCCGTTGGTGGTGCCCGAGCCGTTGAGGAACGCGACGTCCGGGTACTTGGCAGCCAGTTCCTTGAAGGTGTCGGAGTAGCCGAAGGCGGTGCCGATGATGATGTTCGCGCCGCGCGAAATGAAGCGCTCGGCCGCCGGCTTGATGGCCGACGCGTCTTCGGGCACGTTCTCGACGAACTGGATCTTCTTGCCGGTCGCAGCCTCGACCTTGATGCGCGCCTCGTCGAAAGCCTGCGTCCAGCCGCCGTCGTTCTTGGGGCCGAAATAGATCATCGCGATCTTCGGCTCGCCCTTGAGCGTGAAGCCGTCGGCCATGGCCGGCGCGACGAGAACGGTGCAGGCGGTCAGCGCCACGAGGGCGTACGGGGCGGTTTTGCGGAACATGGTCAGGCCTTTGGTGATGAGCGTTGAAGACATCGAAAAGAGAAGAAGGGGACAGTCGCCGAGGGCGCGTCACATCATGAAGTTGATGCGGAAGACGTTGCCTTCCGGGTCGAGCAGCACCGACTGGTACCAGTGGTAGTAAGTGACGTAAGGCGCCTTGATCAGCGTCGCGCCGGCGGTTACTGCGATCGGCACCATGCGGTCGACATCGGCCTGGCTGTCGACGTCGATGTTGAGCAGAAACTTGACGCCGCGCGTGTCGGAGAACTCGGCTAGGTGCAGCAGCTCGTACGCTTCGAGCGCGTTGAAGCCGAGGCTCGATTTGCCGGTGTCGAGCCCACGAAAAATCGGCGAGCGAATCGCCTCGATTTCAGAGAAGCCGAAGACGCGTTGATAGAAGCCGCTGAGCGCGAGAACGTCTTTCGCAAAGACGTTGACGTAGGAAAGATGGGCCATCGAAACGTGTGCCTCAGGCCGCGACCTTGGTACCGCCGAAGGTCGTCTGTTTCACGAACTTCGACATCAGGTGGTCGCCTGAAGAAATGGGCGCGTACGTCGGCTTGGCGCCCGGTGCCAGACAGCTCGGCAGGCACTCGACCATCGCGTCGTAGTTGGGCTGGTGAAAGAACACCAGCGACTGGCGGCGGTTGGTGCTGGCTGCCTCGAAAGGTGGGTTGATCACGCGGTGCATGGTCGATACCCACTGGTCATTGGTCCACTGCATCATCAAGTCGGCGATGTTGACGACGAGGCCACCTTCGATCTGGGGCACGTCGACCCACTGGCCGGCCTTGTTGAGCACCTGCAGTCCCTTGTCGTCGGGCAGCACCACCGTCAGGCTGCCGTAGTCGCTGTGCGCACCGGCACGCAACTGGCCCGGCAACGGGGCTTCTTTCTGCGGCGGGTAGCTCAGCACGCGGAACATGCTGATGTGTTCGTCGATCTTGTCGTCGAAGAAACGCTCCGGCAGCTTCAGGCCCAGCGCGAAGATGCGCATCAGCGAGCGCGAGAGTTCGCTCATCGCCTCGAAGTATTCCTCGTACGCTTCGCGGAAGCCCGGGATGTCGGGCCAGCTGTTGGGCTCGAAGTGCGGGCCGGCCGCCTTGCCGCGGTGGTACTCGTCGTCCTGCACGTTCGACGGACCGACCGAGAACGACTCCTTCAAGTCGCCGGGTGTCGCTTCTTCCAGGCTGTACGACAAACCTTCTTCGCCGACCGCGCTGTAGCCGCGCACCGCGTCTTCGCGCGGCCGGTCGACGCGGCGCTTGTCGGCCAGCGGCAACGCGAAAAACTGGCGCGACAGCTCGGACACGCGTGCGATCAATTCGGGCGAAATGCCGTGGTGCGTGATGACCAGAAAGCCGATGCTGCGCGAAGCCTCGTCGACCTTACGTGCGACCTCGGCGCGGCCTTGTTCGGTGCCCTCGAAGTAGGGCGCGAGATCGATGATGGGTACGGTCAGCAGGGTCATGCTTCGAATCCTTTTGAAGAGCGCGAACCGGTGCGCTGCAGCGGCAGTGACATGCAACGTTTGTGCCAGTTGGACCAAATGGACAAATGCGGCAAACTGGCCCGCGTCATGCAAGCAGCACGGCATGCAGAAACAAGAAAGCAGCAGCCCATGCCGAAGACATCCGGAGGAGCGGTGAAGGCGGCCAATGCCAAGATGACCAAGACGGCCAAGGTCGTCAAGTCGACGCCCGCCACCAAGCCGTCGCAGCGCGGGCAAGCGCTGCGCACACCCGGCGTGCGCAGCGTGGCCGCGGTGAACCGCCGGCTGCGCCAGATCGAAGACAAGCGCAGCGTGATCCTTGCTGCCGCATTGGGGCTGTTCTCGCGCTTTGGCCTGCATGGCACCAGCGTCGATCAGGTGGCAGCGCGGGCCGATGTCTCCAAGAGCAATCTGCTCTATTACTTCGCCAACAAGGAAGAGCTGTACGTGAGCGTGTTGCGCGAACTGCTTGCCGTATGGCTCGAACCCTTGCGCGGTTTCAGCGCCGAGCAAGACCCGCGTGAAGCCATCGGCCACTACATCCGACGCAAGCTGGTGATCTCGCGCGATCAGCCCGACGCATCGCGGCTGTTCTGCCTCGAAATGATTCAGGGCGCACCGTTATTGCGCGACGAACTGGGGCGTGAACTGCGCGATCTGGTCGACCGCAAATCGGAGGTCATCAGGGCGTGGGTCGCGGCCGGCAAGCTGGCGCCGGTCGACCCGCATCACTTGATCTTCGCGCTGTGGGCGACCACGCAGCACTACGCCGATTTCGGAGTGCAGGTGCAAGCCATCACCGGTCGCACGCTCGACGATCCGGCGTTCTTCGAAGAGACGGTGGAGAACGTGCAGCGCATCGTGCTGCAGGGCATCCTGTCGGCCGCGAAGAACTGAACGGACGCGAAATCGGACTTGGCCTTTTGTCCCGAGCCGGCTCAGTGGGCCGGTGGCGTCACGATGTCGTGATAGCGACGATCGAAGTAGATGAGCCCATGCGCCGCTTCGCCCATCGCCACCGCCACGACCTCGCAGAACAGCACGTCGTGCGTGCCGACGCTGGTGCTGCTGGTGACGCGGCAGTCGAAGGACACGGAGGCGCCTTCGAGCACCGGCGAACCGGTGGCGCCTCGCTCCCACTGCGAGCCGGCAAAACGTTCGTCCATCGGCGTCTTGCCGCCAAAGACACTTGAGAGCGCTCGCTGTCCCGCGCCCAGTACGTTGACGCACAGCACGCCATTGGCCCGGAAGGCCGGGTACACCGAGGCGGTGCGATTGAGGCAGATGAGCAGGGTCGGCGGCTCGTCCGTCACGCTGCACACTGCCGATGCGGTGAACCCCGCGCGGCCTGCAGGGCCATCGGTGGTGATGATGTTCACCGCTGCGCCGAGCCGTGACATCGCATTGCGAAAGTCGCTGCGCTCGAGTGCTGCCTCGCGCTCGGACGGTGCTGGCACCTCGGACAAGGGCACGGGCACGGGCACGGGCACGGGCATGGTCGTGCAAGGCATGACGTCAGGCCAGCACGCAGGCTTCGTCGAACGCCAGGCGCGGCAAGCGGCCGAACACCTTGCTCGCATCACCGTGGCCGAGGTTGATCAGCAGGTTGACCGACCAGCTCGTGCCTTCGAAGAACGCGGCGTCGACCACGGCCTTGTCGAAGCCCGACATCGGACCGCAGTCGAGCCCGAGCGCACGCGCTGCCAATAAAAAGTAGCCGGCCTGCATCGAGGCATTGCGGAACGCGGTCTCGTGCGCGGCTTCGGCGCTGCCGGTGAACCAGGCGCGTGCATCGGCATGCGGAAACAGGGCAGGGAGCTTGTCGTAGAAAAGCTTGTCCCACGCACAGATCACCGTGACCGGTGCGCTCATCGTCTTGTCATGGTTGGCTTTGGACAACGACGGCGAGAGCTTCGCCTTGCCTTCGGGCGTGCGCACGAACACGAAGCGCGCTGGCGAGCAGTTGGCCGACGTCGGCGCCATGCGGGTCAGGTCGTAGACGCTCTTCAGCAACTCGTCGGACACCGGTGCGTCGGTCCAGCCGTTGTGGGTGCGGGCCTCGGTGAAGAGGGTGGCCAGTGCGGCGTGGTCGAGGGTCTGTGTCATTTGCGTTGTCCGCTGAAAGTCGCGTCAGGTTGGTTATGCGTTGGCTGTTCTTGCTGCTGCGTTTGTTGCGCGAGGAACTTCAGCAGCACCGGATTGAAGGCGTCGGCTTCGGTCACGTTGTGCGCGTGGCCGCCATGTACGACGCGCTCCATCGTCGCGTTCGGCAAGCCATCGGCCAGCCGCTGCGAGCAGGTCCACGGCACGAGTACGTCGTCGGTAGCGGTCGCGACCAGGGTCGGTACGCCGATGTCACCCAGCCGCGCATCCACATCGAACGCGCGCAACGCGCCGATGCGCGCAAGCAGGTTGGCGTCGCCCGGAAAGTTGTCGTAAGCGTGATCGACTTCGGCGGCCACGTGCTCCGCATGCGCCGCGCTCCATGCGGCCGGGTACAAAAAGATCGGCTGTGCTTCGACATAGGCGCGTCGGCCCGAGCCGGCGAGCAAGGCGATGCGGGCATCGAAACAACGCGCTGAATGTGGGTTCGGCTTCGACCACGCATTGATGAGCACCAGACTGGCGACACGCCCTGGCGCATCGAGTGCCAGCTGCAAGCCGACAAGCCCGCCGAGCGCATGCCCGACGAGGTGACAGCGTGCCGTGCCGCTGGCATCCAGCACCTCGACCACGTCGCGTGCCATGTCGGCGATGGCGTAGTCGTCGGGCAGCACACCGGGGCTGCGGTTGGTGCCGCGCTGGTCGTACACCACCACGCGCCAGTCGGCGGCGACCAGGCCGGGCAACTGCGGACGCCAGAAGCCAGCCGAACCACCGAGGCCGGACGACATCAGCACACTGGGTGCGTCCGAGTCGACGCCGTGGACTTCGAAGTGCAAAGTCATTTCAGGGGCATGGAAAATTCATGTGAGCCGGACGGCAGTCAGGGCTTGCCGACGTGCGCGATGGACGCGATCTCGATCAGCGCCTCCGGCTTGACCAGGCCGCACTGAATGCAATAGCGCGCTGGCTTCACGCCCGGAAAGTACTCGGCGTAGACCGCATTGACCTTGGCGTAGTCGGCCCAGTCCTTGATCATGATCATGTTGAAAGTCACGTCGTCCATCGTGCCGCCGGCCGTGCTGATCACGCTCTTGATGGTCTCCAGCACATGGCGCGTTTGCAGCGTAGCGTCGCCCACGTGGACCACGTTGTTGTCCTTGTCGAAGGGCAGCGTGCCCGACACGTAGACGATGCCGTCGGCCATGGTGCCGGGCACGAAAGGCGCGATCGGCGTGGTGGTGCCGGGCGGGATGATGGCTTGCTTGGGCATGGATGCTCCTGGGGATAAGTCGGATCTAAGGCACTCTCAGGCGCTGACGGTCTTGCAGAAATCTTCGACGGTGGAGACCCAGCCGAAGAAGGTCTCGACGTTGTAGACCGTCGCCTTCTGGATCGCCGCGCCGCCGAGTTCGTGCGTTGCGTCTTCCAGCATCACGCTGAAGTATTCGAGGTGGAAGGCGTCGCGCAAGGTCGACTCGACGCACACGTTGGTCGCGATGCCGGTAAACACCAGATTGCGAATGCCGCGAGCCCGCAGCGTGCTGTCGAGCGTGCTGTTGAAGAAGCCGCTGTAGCGTGTCTTGGGGATGACGATGTCGCCGGCCTGCGGCTTCATCGCGTCGATGAGCTCGTAGTCCCAGCCGCCTTTTGCAAGGAACTTGCCTTGCAACTCCGGCTTTTTGCGCATGGTCTTGAGTGCGTTCGATTTGTAGAAGTTGGGCGAGCCTGGACCACCCGCTTCGACGTAGCCTGCATCCCAGCCGTTCTGCAAGAACACGACGAGGATGCCGGCCGCGCGTGCCGCCTCGATGGTGCGTGCGATGTTGGCGATGGTGCCCTGCGCGCCCGAGATGTCGAAGCCCGCCGAGTCGACGTAGCCGCCGAGCGACGCATAGGCGTTCTGCATGTCGACCACGATGAGTGCCGAGTTGGCCGCGTGCAGCGCGACCGGTTCGGGCCGCGCGGGCAGCACCAGCGGTGCCGGCGCGCCGGGGAGGCTCGGCACGCCGACCGGCGTGGTCGACGTGATCGTGGTGTTCTTCGGGGCGACGGTGGTCATGGCGATGTCCTTCGGATCCTGGGTGATGCAGTGGCAGCGCGATTCAATTCAAGCAGCGATCGCTTCATCCTGCACCGCGGAGGGAACCGGCGTATCGACGTCGATGCGGCTCTTCATCAGCGGCTGAATGCGCTGGCCGAAGGCCTCGATGCCTTCGACGAAATAGTCGAAGGTCAGCAACACGCCTTCGGTGCCGGGCACTTCCGCCATCTCGTCGAGCATGCGCGCGACGGTGGCGTACGACCCGACCAAAGTGCCCATGTTGAGATTTACCGCCGAGGTCGGATCGGCCATCTGGCGCACGTTGGTGTCGGCGCCCGACTTGGTGTCGGCCGCGCCCTGCACGCCGAGCCACTGGATCGCGCCTTGGTCGGCGCCGGCCTTGTAGTGTTCCCACTTGGCACGCGCCGCTTCGTCGGTTTCGTCCGCGATGATCATGATGAGCACGTAGGTCGTCACGTTGCGGCCGGTCTTGGCGGCCGCGTCGATCAGTTTCTGTGCCGAAGGTGCGAACGCCTTGGGTGTGTTCACGCCTTTGCCGAAGCAGAAGTTGTAGTCGGCATGCGCGGCCGAGAATTCCATGCCGGCGTCGCTCTGGCCGGCGCAGATCACCTTCATGTCGGCTTGCGGCTGCGGGCTCAGGCGGCAGTCGTCCATCTTGAAGTGGTCGCCCTTGAAGTCGGACTGCCCGGTGGTCCACAGTTCGCGCAGCACCTGGATGTACTCGGACAGGTACTGGTAGCGCGTCGCGAAGAACTCGTCGCCCGGCCACAGGCCCATCTGCGAATACTCCGGCTTCTGCCAGCCGGTGATCAGGTTCACGCCGAAGCGCCCGCCCGAGATCGAATCGATGGTCGACGCCATGCGCGCGACGATAGCGGGCGGCATCACCAGCGATGCGGCGGTGGCGAACAGCTTGATCTTGGTGGTCACCGCGGCCAACCCGGCCATGAGGGTGAACGACTCCAGGTTGTGGTCCCAAAACTCGGTCTTGCCGCCGAAGCCGCGCAGCTTGATCATCGACAGCACGAAGTCCAGGCCGTAGTGCTCAGCCTTCAGCGTGACCTCTTTGTTGAGCGCGAAGCTCGGCTTGTACTGGGGTGCGTTCTCGGACAACAACCAGCCGTTGTTGCCGATGGGAATGAAGATGCCGACTTTCATTGGAATGGTCCTCGCCGCAGCAGGATGAACATGGGAAACGCTACATGCATGCAGCGTGCCAAGTCATAAAACCAATGAAATCAACGACCTACGTCAAGCCAGCCTGATCAATTTGTCCAAATGGTCCAAAGTGGATCGTTTGGCGCACGCCGGTTGTGCAGCCACGCACTGGCGCCGCCCGACCCCTTTTTGGATCAGCGCGCCTTGGGAGCGGGCGCAGCGACAGGTGCCGCTGCGACAGCAGGCGCGGCCGGCCGCGTGACCGCCTTCTTCACCGCATCGGGCAACTCGATCTTCACTTCGAGTACTTCGAGGTTGTCCTGCCTCTCGACATGCACCTTGAGGTCTTCGGGGCGGATCGACACATATTTGGAGATCACTGCCAAAAGCTCGCGCTGCAGCTCGGGCAGGTAGTCGGGTCGCTTGCTGTTGAGGCTGGAGCGCTCGTGCGCCAGGATGATCTGCAGCCGCTCCTTGGCGACGTTGGCAGTCTTCTTTTTCTCTCCGAGGAGAAACGAGAAAAGCGACATGCTTACTTTCCTCCGAAGATGCGTTTGAAGAAGCTCGGTTTGTCAGCGTCGATGAAGCGCAGCGGACGGTCTTCGCCCAGAAAACGGGCGACCACGTCCTGGTAGGCCTCGGCCACGTCGGTGCCCTTGTCATGGATGGCGGGCACGCCCTGGTTGGACGCGTTGAGCACCGTCTCGGATTCGGGGATGACGCCGATCAGCTTGATGCGCAGGATGTCCTTGATGTCGTCGAGCGACAGCATCTGGCCGCCGGCTACGCGGTTCGGGTTGTAGCGCGTGATGAGCAGATGCTCCTTGATCGGGTCACCACCGTCGATCGCGCGCTTGGTCTTGCTGCCGAGCATGCCCAGGATGCGGTCGGAATCGCGCACCGAAGAGACTTCGGGGTTGGTCACGATGAGCGCTTCGTCGGCGAAATGCATGGCCATCATGGCGCCGGTCTCGATGCCGGCCGGCGAGTCGCACACGATGTAGTCGAAGTCCATGTCGGACAGGTCCCTGAGGACCTTCTCGACGCCCTCTTGCGTCAGCGCTTCCTTGTCGCGCGTTTGCGAGGCAGCCAGCACGAACAGGTTCTCGCACTGCTTGTCCTTGATCAATGCCTGGTTGAGGTTGGCCTCGCCCTGAATCACGTTGATGAGGTCGTACACCACGCGGCGTTCGCAACCCATGATGAGGTCGAGGTTGCGCAGGCCGACGTCGAAGTCGATCACAGCCGTCTTCTTGCCGGCCAGCGCCAGGCCGGATGCAAAGCTGGCGCTCGTCGTCGTCTTGCCGACGCCGCCCTTGCCCGAAGTCACCACCACAATTTTGGCCATGGCCATTCCTCTTTTATGTTTCTGTTCAGGCGATCGGATCGATCACCAATTTTTTGCCGTCCAGGCGGATGGTCGCCGGCTTGCCGAGCACGTTGGCGGGCAGCGGAACCTCCGCGGTGCGGTAGATGCCCGCGATGGCCACCAGTTGCGCTTCGAGGCAGGTCGAAAAGATGCGCGCATCGATGTTGCCGCGAGCGCCCGCAATGGCTTTGCCACGCAACGGTGCATACACATGGATGTTGCCATCGGCGATGATCTCGGCACCGAAGCTCACGACCGCGGTGACGATGACGTCGCCACCGCGTGCATAGACCTGCTGGCCCGAGCGCAGCGGCTTGTCGATGACGAGCGTGCCGTTGGCAGGCACGGGCACCTCGCGCACGATCTGCGGTGCTTCCGGTGCAGCGGCAACCGCTTCTTGCGTTGGAGCCCGAGGCGCCGGGGACACCGGCATGGCCGCCAGCGACAGACCGGCCGCGCGTGCCGCGATGTTTTGCAGCTCGCTGCCACCTCGTACGGCAATGGGCTGCGTCTGGTGGCGCGCCAGCAGGCTGCGCAGCCGGGCGAAGTCGATGTCGGGTGCCGTACCGGTTTCTTGCAGCACAGACAGGTCGATCACCACCGGCTCTTGCTCGAAGAAGTCGGGTGAGTCGGCGAGCTGCGCATCGAGCGCTTCAGCCAGCACCGCGAGGTCGGCGGTCTTGAGGATCACCGCGATCAGCGGGAGCGTGGCGCTCTTGAATTCGAAAACCGCCTTGGTGCGCGCGGCGGATGAATCGGCCATGGAAAACGTTCGTTCGAAAAGCTGGCGAGTCTACCGGGCTCGCTGCGACTGCCCGGCAAAAAGCAGGCCCGATGACCGGGACGATCTACACCTCTTGCATGCGGTTGCACTTTTTCAGCCGTCAGGCAAAGGCGACGCACTCCTACAGCGAAGCGTTTTCGCAGCGGCAAACTGCTTCACTTGGAAAAAAATACTTCTTCGACCATTGCGCAGTCAAGCATTGCCTTGCAGCCTATTCTGGATGTGCGGAAGGCACATCCCGGCGGCGTGCACTTCACTTACTCGGTGAGCGCCGTTGTGGTTCCGGAACAGGGATCTCCCGGCGAGTTGTTCGACTCGGTCGAGCGCTGTCTTTACGACGCCGGGCTCGCGCTCCAGCACTACTTCGACGGCGTGCAAATTCGCTACGAAGGCATTGCACTCGGAACATACGCCGTGTCGCGTTTGGTCAACGATCCGCTCGGTTTGTTCGATGATCTGCTGCAGCGCCTGATTGCGACTTTCCGCATGCGAACCAGAGGCTACGTCACGACGCCACGCGCATCGGGATTGGGTACCGTTTCCATGGCGGTTCCATCGACAGGCACGCCCGCGGTCGAACGAGTCGATTCGTAAGTCGCCGGGCGGGTCGCGTCAGCTCTTCGCCCCGTTCGCGTGGTTGGCGCCACCACGCGGCTGCAGCACCGCCATCGTGATGCGCGAGACGCAGGTCAATTCGCCAGTGTCGTTCTTCATGTCGATCTGCCACACCTGCGTGGTCCGACCACGGTGAACAGGGCGCGCCGTGGCCGTCACCCAGCCGCTGGTGGCAGAGCGCAGATGGTTGGCGTTGATGTCCAACCCCACCGCGCGGTCGCCTTCCGGGGCTGAATAGTGGGCACCGCAAGATCCCAGCGTTTCGGCCAGCACCACCGACACGCCGCCGTGCAGCAGGCCATACGGCTGGCGGGTGCGCACGTCGACCGGCACGCGACCGGTGATGAAGTCGTCGCCGACCTCGGTGAACTCCATGCCGAGGTGCTCGACCGCAGTGCCCACGTGGCTCTGGGTCAGTAGTTCTATCGAGATTTCTTTCTTCCAGATCCGCATGGGTGTTGCTCCAGTGAACGATTGCCGAAACTATAGCGACGGCGGCTGACAGGCCGCGGAGCCACCGCGCGCTAAGCTGAAACGATGACCCGCACCCAACGTTGGCTGACCGGAATCGCCGTGGCGTCGGGCGTGGTGGTGAGTGCGTTGGTCGTCACCGCCAGCGCGCTTTTGCCGAGCGACGAAAAGATCGCAGCCGAGCTCAGCGCACGCTTCGAAGAGAACTTCGGCATCGGTCTCAAGATCGGTAGCGCGCACCGCACGCTGTGGCCCATGCCGACCTTGGTGCTGAACGAGCTGGCGACTGCGCAAGCGCAGCCCATCGCCGCCAGGCGCGTGATGCTCCGGCTGCGCGTCGCACCGTTGTGGCACCGCGAGATCGCGTTCGACGCGGTCGATGTCGAAGGCGCCGTTTTTCCCAGTGCGTCGGTGCGGGCGTTTCGAGGGCGTGGCGGTGCCGGCAAACCAGACGACCTGGCGAAGAAACACCTGCCCAGCAAGTGGACGTTGGCATCGACACCGGTCGAGCAATTGCGCTGGCGCGACGTCCGCTGGATCGACCGGCGCGACATCGAACTCGCCTATGACGGCGAGGTCACCTTCGACGCCAGCTGGCGACCGCGGGTGGCGGCGATTCGCCGGCTGGGCGTCGAGCCTGTGACGCAAGCCCGCGCCGAGCGCGTCGGCAGCAACGAAGACCGATGGCGCGTTTTTATGGAAGCCGGTGGCGGCACGTGGAACGGCGAAGCCAGGCTCGACACCACGCCCGCCGGACTGCTGCGTGTCACAGGTCGATTCGAAGCAAAGGCGATCGACATCGAAAGCCTGGTGAAAGCATTCGACCGGCGTGCGCCACTGGCCGGCAAACTGTCGGGCACGACCGAGATCGATGTCGAGGGCGAGCAGGTCACCGAGTTCGCCCGAAAGCTGCACACGCGCACGCGGTTCTCGGTCAAGCCCGCAGCGCTGACACGAATCGATCTCGCCAAAGCAGTCAGCACCGCCGGCACCAGCCGCGGCGGTCGCACGCCGCTCGATGAGCTCAGCGGCACGCTCGACACCCAAGGCACCGACGACGGCGTCGTCCTCAAGTACACCAACCTCAAGGCACGCTCCGGCGTACTTACCGCCACGGGCAACGTGCGCTTGTTCAATCGCAAGATCGATGGCGATGTGGCGGTCGACATCGTCGACGGCGTGGTGGGCGTGCCATTGAAAGTGGCTGGCACGGTCGATGAACCGGAGGTGTCGCTGACTGGCGCTGCGCTCACCGGGGCTGCGATAGGCACCGCGGTGCTGCCGGGCGTGGGAACCGCGATCGGAGCGCGCATCGGGCAGCAGGTCGAGCGGATGTTCGGTGGGAAGAAGGACGGTAAAGCGAAGGCCGGGGTGGGGCGGCCTTAGCTGCTTGGCGGGTTGTGTGCCGTTGCAGGAAATCAGACCCCCAGCCACCCAGCCAGTTCATCAGGCGCCGCACTCAATTCAGCGGAAGAAGACGCCAGCACGATGCGACCCTTCTCCATCACCACGGCAAGATCGGTATGCGCCAGCACACGGCGCCAATCGCGGTCCACGATCAGCGTCGCGATACCGGTGGCTCTGATGTCGCCGATCACGCGCCAGATCTCCGCGACCACCAGCGGCGCGAGTCCTTCGGTCGCTTCGTCGAGCACCAGCAGGCGTGGGTTCGTCATCAGGGCCCGGCCGATCGCGAGCATCTGCTGTTCGCCGCCCGACAGTTGCTGCCCGCCGAAATTGAGCCGCTCGGACAGCCGCGGAAAGGTCGCCATCACGCGATCGAAAGTCCAGTCGCGTGCGCCGCCGATGCCCGCCCGTTCGCTCATCACCAGGTTCTCTCGCACCGACAGGTTGGGGAAGATGCCGCGGCCCTCCGGCACGTAGCCGATGCCGCGTCGCGCGATCTTTTCCGGTGCGCTGCCGGTCACGTCGATGCCGTCGAGCAGTAAACGGCCCGACGCCGGCCGCACGTAGCCCATCAGCGTGCGGATGAGCGTGGTCTTGCCCATGCCGTTGCGCCCGAGCAAGCCGAGCGACGTGGCGGCAGGGAGTTCGATATCGACACCGCGCAGGATGTGGCTGTCGCCGTAATACGTGTTGATGGCTTCGATCTGGAGCACGTCAATGTCCTTCGCCGAGGTAGGCGGTGCGCACATCGGCGTTGTTGCGGATCGCGGCCGGATCGCCAGTCGCGATGACGGTGCCGTTCACCATCACCGTGATGCGATCGGCGATGCGAAACACCGCGTCCATGTCGTGCTCGACCAGCAGGATCGCATGCGTCATTTTCAGACGCGTCAGCAAGGCGAGCATGCGTTCGGTTTCTTCAGCGCCCATGCCCGCGAGCGGTTCGTCGAGAAGCAGCACGCGCGGCTTCGTCGCCAGGCACATCGCGACTTCGAGCTGTCGCTTGGCCCCATGGCTCAGCGTGCCGGCAATGCGCCCTGCATCGGCCTCGAGGCCGGCGGCAGCGAGTGCTTCTCCCGCCGCTGCATTGCTCGCCGCGCAAGTGCCCGATGCCTGCCAGACCGCCCATGGTCGTGCCGTCGCGGCCTGCGCCGAAAGCCGGCAGTTCTCGTGCACGGTGAACTCCGGAAAGATCGTGGTGCGCTGGTAGCTGCGACCCACTCCGTCACGCGCGCGGCGCGACTGCGCGCGCGTCGTGATGTCGACACCATCGAGCACCACGCGCCCGCTCGATGCGGCGATCTCGCCCGACAGCATGTTGATCAAAGTCGACTTGCCGGCGCCGTTGGTCCCGATCACCGCGTGGATTTCGCCACGGTGCAGGTCGATGCTGACTGCGTTGACGGCGACGAGCCCGCCGAAGCGGCGCGTCAATGCATCGACGGACAACAGCGCGCTCATGCTGGCGCCCTCGTCATGTCGACGCCCTCGGCGAGAGCCGCGCCGCGATGCCGATGATCCCCTTGGGCAGCAGCGCGACGAACGCGATGATCGACAGGCCCAGCGTCAGCTGCCAGTGATCCGCCAGCGGACCGACCACGGCGTGCGTCGACAACAGCTCCTTCAGCAGCGTGAAGGCGACCGCACCGATCACTGCGCCGCGCAGGTGGCCGAGACCACCGAGGATGATCATCAACAGCACCTCGCCGGAGTTGTGCCATGCCAGCAGTTCAGGATTGACCACGCCGTCGCGTGCGGCCAGCAAGAAGCCCGCGAGGCCGGCCAGTGCGCCGGCAATGACGAAGGCCGCGAGCTTGTAGCCATACACCGGAAACCCGGCCGCGCGCATGCGCTGTTCGTTGACGCGGATGCCGGCCAATGCCGCGCCGAACCGCGAGCGGCGGATCAACGCCAGCAAGCCGAAAGTGAACACCAGCGCCGCCAGCACGAAATAGAACTGCACGCTGCGGTTCTCCATGTCGAGAGCGCCCAGCGCGGGCCGCACGTACATGTAGATGCCATCGCTGCCGCCGCCGATCTTGGTGTCGTGGAACACGAAGAACGCCATCTGCGCAAAAGCCAGCGTGACCATGATGAAGTACACGCCGCGCGTGCGCAGGCTCAACGCACCGACCACCAGCGCATAGGCCGCGGCCGAGCCCATCGCGAGCGGCAGCAGCCATGCGATGGAGCCGCCTTCGGCGCCCGAGCCGAGCACCGTCGCGTAGGCACCGATGCCGTAGAACGCCGCGTGGCCAAGGCTCACCAAGCCCGTCATGCCGACCAGCAGTTCGAGACTCAGCGCAAAGATCGACAGGATCATCACCTTGACGATGAAATCCGAAACGTACGGGCTCAGCAGCGGGCCTAGCAGGGCCAGTGCAATGGCACAGGCGAGCGGAAGAAATCGGTTGAACTGGCTCATCAAGCCCTGCGCCCCATAAGACCTTCAGGCCGCCAGATCAACACGATCGCCATCAGCACATAGATACCCATGCCGCTCACTTCGGCAAAGAGCACCTTGCCGAAGGTGTCGACGAAGCCGACCAGAAGCGATGCCACCAGTGCCCCGGTGATCGAGCCGATACCGCCGATCACCACGACCACGAAGCAGACGATGAGCACGCTGGCGCCCATGCCGGGATAGACCGACGACATCGGCGCCGCGATCATCCCTGCGAGCGCGGCCAGCGCCACGCCAGCCGCGAAGACGATGCGATAGAGCTTGCGGATGTCGATGCCCAGGCCGCGCACCATGTCGCGGTTGCTGGCACCGGCGCGGATCATCATGCCCAGCCGCGTGCGGTTCACGACCCAGTACAGCGCGATCGCCAGCACGATGCACGCAGCCGATGCGAAGAGCCGATACCACGGGTAGCTCATGAGGTCGCCGAGCGCGAAGCTGCCTTCGAGCCACGGTGGCGCCTTGACGCCGTGGACGTCGTTGCCGACGAAGATCGAGCGCACCTCTTCGAACACCAGGATGAGGCCGTAGGTCATCAGCACTTGCTGCAAATGGTCGCGCTGGTACAGGTAGCTGAAGAAAGCCCATTCGAGCAGATAGCCGAACACCGCAGCGAGCACCACGCCGGCCAGCAGCATGACGATGAACCGGTCGCCGAAGAGCGGCGCCAACGCGAACGCCATGTAGGCGCCCAGCATGTAGAAGCTGCCGTGCGCCAGGTTGATGACGCCCATGATCCCGAAGATCAACGTCAGCCCGGACGCCACCAGAAACAGCAGCAAGCCGTACTGCACGGCGTTCAGGCACTGAACGAGAAAGGTCCCCAATTCCACGCGGTCGATCTCGCTTCAGGCCATCACATGCGGCAGCCGCGGGCCGGGTCGGCCAAAGACTTGCTGGCGATGCTCACCATCTTGTTTTCCTTGCCGTCGACCTTGCGCAGATAGATGTCCTGCACCGGGTTGTGCGACTTGCTGATCGAGAACGCACCGCGCGGGCTGTCGATCTTCGTCTTCTCGATGGCGGCAGCGAACTCGGCCTTCTTGGTGATGTCGCCCTTGACCGCGGCGAGGCCGATGCCGAGCATCTGCGCGGCGTCGTAACCCTGTACGGCATAGACGTCGGGCTGCAGCTTGAACGCCTTGGCGTAGGCGGTGCGAAAGCTGGTGTCGCGCGGTGTGTTGAGTCCGTCTGCGTAATGCAGCGTGGTCAGCATGCCTTGGGCGGCTTCGCCTTGCGCATCGAGCGTGCCGTCGGTGAGGAAGCCGGGGCCGTACAGCGGGATGGTCTTGTTGAGGCCGGCCGCGGCATAGTCCTTGACGAACTTCACCGCGCCGCCGCCGGCGAAGAAGGCGTACACCGCATCGGGCTTGGCCGCGGCGATCTCTGTCAACAGCGCCTGGAACTCGACGTTGGGGAACGGCACGTTGAGTTGCTTGGTGACCTGGCCGCCGTTCTTCTCGAAGCCGTCCTTGAACCCGTTGACGGACTCGTCGCCGGCCGCGTACTTCCAGGTGATGGTGATCGCCTTCTTCTTCTTTTCCTGCTTGGCCGCGACCTCGCCCATGGCGTAGGCCGGTTGCCAGTTGCTGAACGAACTGCGAAAGATGTTGGGTGCGCACATCGGGCCCGTCACCGCATCGGCGCCGGCGTTGGGCACGATCAGGATCGTGCCGCTTTCCTTCGCCGCCTTGGCCATCGCCATCGCCACGCCCGAGTGCACCGTGCCGACGATGACATCGACGTTGTCGCGCTTGATCAGCTTGTTGACGTTGTCGGTGGCTTTGGAGGGGTCGGACTCGTCGTCGACCTTCACGTACTCGATCTCGCGGCCGCCGAGCTTGCCGCCTTGTTCTTCGACGCGCAGCTTGAAGCCGTTTTCGATCGCGACACCGAGCGCGGTGTAGGTGCCGCTGTAGGGCAGCATCAGGCCCACCTTGAGCTTGGCTTGCTGCGCATGGCCGAGCGTGGCTATGCAGGCCAGGGTCAATGCCGTGAACGTCGCCAGGGCACCGCGTGTGAAGCGAGGGGTCATGAAAGTCTCCTTTGATTGATGAACGAAACGGTCGCCAATATGGCTTGTTCCGGCTGATCGCGATGCGGGGAATGCCCGCAGTCGGCGAGCTCGAGCAACTCGCTTTGCGGCAAGCGTCGCTGAATGCCGCGAATCTGTTCCAGCGTGCCGTATTCGTCGTCGACACCCTGCATCGCCAGCACCGGGCAGCCGATGCCGGTCAGCTCGGCCTCGATGTTCCAGTGCTTGAAGGGCGGGTGCAGCCAGATGCGGCTCCATCCCAGAAAAGCCGAGTCGGCGCTGTCGTGATAGCGGGCTAGCTTCTTCGGCAGGTCGGTGGTCTCGTAGGCCGTGCGCGCCTGTTCGATGGCTTTGACCGTCTTGTCTTCGACAAAGATGTGCGGTGCCGCGACCACGATGCCCGCGACCTGATCGGGCGAGTGCGCCGCGAAAAGCAAGGCGATGGAGCCGCCGTCGCTGTGGCCGAACAGCCAGATCGGCTCGTTGATGCCGAGTGCGCCAAGCAGTTTGGGCAAGACCTCTTGCGCTTGGCGGTGCATGAAGTCGAGCTCCCATTTCTCGTTGACGCTGCGCGGGGTCGAGCGACCGTAGCCGGGGCGCGAAAACACCAGCCCCCGAAAGCCGCCCGCGTCGCACAGCCGCTGCGGGAATTCCTTCCACATCGCGACCGAGCCGAGGCCTTCGTGCAGAAACACGATCAACGGTACGCCGACGCGCTCGGGCGCGATGCGCACGACCTCGATGCGCACCTCGCGCTCGCGCCACTGCAGCGTGGCGAATTCGCAATCCGACGTCACGTGGCCTGTTCCCGCTCGCGCAGGCGGAAGCGCTGGATCTTGCCGGTTGCGGTCTTGGGCAGCTCGTCGACGAACTCGATGAAGCGTGGGTATTTGTAGGGCGCCAGTCGGTTTTTGACGAAGGCCTTGAGCTCGTCGTCGCTGGCGGTCTGGCCGGCCTTGAGCACCACGTAAGCCTTGGTCTTGGTCAAGCCGTCCGCATCCGGTTTGCCGATCACCGCGGCTTCTAGCACGGCCGGGTGCAGCATCAGCGTCGACTCGACCTCGAAGGGCGACACGTAGATGCCGCTGACCTTCAGCATGTCGTCGCTGCGGCCGGCATAGGTGTAGTAGCCGTCGGTATCGCGCGAGTATTTGTCGCCGCTCTGGGTCCAGCCGTCCTTGAAGGTAGCGGCTGTTTTTTCGGGATTGGCCCAGTACATCAGCGCGGCGCTAGGGCCTTTGATGTAGAGGTCACCGACCTCGCCGTCAGCCACGGCTTTGCCGTCTTCACCGCGCAGCTCGATCACATAGCCTTCGACCGGCTTGCCCGTGGTGCCGTAGCGAATGTCGCCCGGCCGGTTCGAGATGAAGACGTGCAGCATCTCGGTGGAGCCGATGCCGTCGATGATTTCGCAGCCGTAGTGCGCCTTGAAGCGCTGCGCGATCTCGCCCGGCAAAGCTTCGCCCGCAGACGAGCACATGCGAAGTGCGACGGTGTCGGCCATGGGCAATGCAGGCGAGGCGAGCATGCCCGCGAAGCCGGTTGGCGCGCCGAAGAAGACGGTCGGCTTCATCGCCGCAGCTACGCCGTGCGCGGCATTGCCGGTCCAGCGCTTGAACGTGGCATCGGGCGTCGGGCGTTCGGCCATCAGCACCACGGTCGCACCCACCGACAGCGGAAAGGTCAGTGCGTTGCCCAGCCCATAAGCGAAGTACAGCTTGGCGGCCGAGAAACACACGTCGTCTTCGGTCAGCGCCAGCACCGGCTTGCCGAACAGTTCTGCCGTCCACCACAGGCTGCCGTGCGCATGGACCGTGCCCTTGGGGCGCCCGGTCGAGCCGGAGGAATAGAGCCAGAAGGCGTGGTCGGTCGGCTTGGTTGCCATCGGCTCGGCCATCGGTGCGTGGCTGGCGATCATCGAATCGAAATCCAGTGCGCCGTCGGGCAGTGTGGTGATCGGATGCGATACGAAGAGCCGACGCAGCGCGTGCGGTGCGCGCGACATGCCGTCCTGCAATACCGGCAGCAACGCGCCCGACACCAGTGCCGCGACCGAGCCGCTGTGGTCCAGCATGTAGGCGTAGTCGTCGGCCGTGAGCAGTGTGTTGACGGCCACCGGCACCACGCCGGCATACAGGCAACCGAGGAAACTGACGGGCCAGTCGATGCTGTCGAGTTGCAGCAGCAGCACGCGCTCCTCGCGCTGGATTCCCGCAGCGTGGAGTGCGGCGGCAAAACGACGTGCCCGATCTTCGAGCTGGCCGTAGCTGAGCGCGCCATGGTCGTCGAGGTAAGCAGTTTTTTGCGCACGTCCGCGGTTCAGTGCAAACAGGTGCTCTGAAAAATTGAAGGGGCTCGGCAGGCTCATCGTGGGTCTCCGTCTCGATCACTTGCGGTATCAGTGCATGTGCAGTATCTTGCTTGTGCACGCACCATAAGCACGGCCCCATAGGGTGTCAAGCAATATAGTGCATGTATGGTGTTTACCCCGAGGGATGGAATGAACGAGCAAGTCGAGGCGGTGCTGTTGGCACCCGCAGAGATCGCGGAGAGCGAGGAAAAGAATCCACTGCTGGTCGCGCTGGGCGACCGGGTGCGCAACCTGCGCGCCCAACGCGGTCTCACGCGCAAGGCGGTGGCGAAGACAGCCGGCGTGTCGGAGCGGCACCTGGCCAACCTCGAATACGGCACCGGCAACGCATCGATCCTGGTGTTGCAGCAGGTCGCGACCGCACTGCACTGCCCGCTGGCCGAGCTGGTCGGCGACTTCACGACGAGTTCGCCTGAATGGCTGTTGATTCGAGAGCTGCTGGAGCACCGCGACGAGGCCGATCTGCGCCGCGTGCGCGTGGCCATCGGTGAGCTGCTCGGCACCGCGGGAGTCGACGCGGCACGGCACCGGCGCATCGCGCTCGTGGGCCTGCGCGGCGCAGGAAAATCCACGCTCGGCCAAATGCTCGCGGACGAGCTGGAACTGCCCTTTGTCGAGCTCAGTCGCGAGGTCGAAAAGCTGGCCGGCTGCAGCGTGCGTGAGATCCACGATTTGTACGGCACCAACGCCTATCGCCGCTACGAGCGGCGTGCGCTGGAAGAGGCGATCCAGATCTACGGCGAGGTGGTCATCGCGACGCCGGGCGGCATCGTGTCGGATCCGGCCACCTTCAATGAACTGCTGGCGCACTGCACCACCGTGTGGCTGCAGGCCGCGCCCGAAGAGCATATGGGCCGGGTGGTCGCGCAGGGCGACACGCGGCCCATGGCGGCCAGCAAGGAAGCGATGCAGGACCTCAAGCGCATCCTTGACGGACGGGCGGCTTTCTATTCGAAGGCCGACCTGACGATCGACACGCACGGCCAGACGCTGCAGCAAAGTTTCGACGCGCTGCGCAGCGCGGTGCTGCCTGTGGTCGGCGCGCAAAACGGCACCTGAGGCCGATTCTGAAATAAAGCATTCCAGTCGTCGGGCGGTCTTGACTCGCTCCGTTGCATGCACGATCATGCATGCGATCGGAGAAAGACGGCGCAGAGACATGCACTATCTTTCATGTTTGCCAAAGCCTTCAGGAGATAACCCACCATGAGCGACCTTTCTCAGCCCCTGCAGCCCCACCTGGCTCCGCAATCGCCCCGCGTCGATTACCGGACCGACCCCACCCAGTACCGCCACTGGAAGCTGGACGTCGAAGGCGCCGTGGCCCGCCTGTCGCTCGACATCGCCGAGGACGGCGGCATCCGCCCCGGCTACAAGCTCAAGCTCAACAGCTACGACCTGGGCGTCGACATCGAACTGAGCGATGCGCTGAACCGCGTGCGCTTCGAGCATCCGCAAGTGAAGTCGGTCATCGTCACCAGCGCCAAGGACCGCATCTTTTGTTCGGGCGCCAACATCTTCATGCTGGGCGTGTCGAGCCATGCCTGGAAGGTCAACTTCTGCAAATTCACCAATGAGACGCGCAACGGCATCGAAGACACGTCGAAGCATTCGGGGCTCAAGTTCCTGGCGGCCGTCAACGGTGCCTGCGCCGGTGGCGGCTATGAACTGGCGCTAGCCTGCGACGAGATCGTGCTGGTCGACGACCGCTCGTCTTCGGTGTCGCTGCCCGAGGTGCCGCTGCTCGGCGTGCTGCCCGGTACCGGCGGCCTGACGCGCGTAACCGACAAGCGCCATGTGCGGCACGACCTGGCCGACATTTTCTGCACCAGCGTCGAAGGCGTGCGCGGCCAGCGCGCGGTCGACTGGCGACTGGTCGATGCGATCGCCAAGCCGGCACAGTTCGCGGCAGCGGTGCAGGAGCGGGCTGCGAAGTTGGGCGAGGGCAGCCTGCGTTCCGGCGTTGCAGGCCAGGGCGTACTGCTGACCCGCATCGAGCGCACCGACAGCGCCGACGGCATCGCGTACGAGCACGTCACGGTCGTCATCGACCGCACGCGCCGCACCGCGACGCTGACGGTCAAGGCGCCGATTGCGGCCCAGCCGACCGAAATCGCAGGCATCGAGGCGGCAGGTGCTGCGTGGTGGCCATTGGCGATGTGCCGCCAGCTCGACGACGCGATCCTCAACCTGCGTACCAACGAACTCGACATCGGCACCTGGCTCCTGAAAACCGAAGGCGACGCGCAAGCCGTGCTCGCCAGCGACGCGACATTGCTCGCCCACAAAGACCATTGGCTGGTGCGCGAAACCATCGGTGCGCTGCGTCGTACGCTGGCGCGGCTCGATGTGTCGTCACGCAGCCTGTTCGCTCTGGTCGAGCCGGGCTCATGCTTTGCCGGCACTCTTGCTGAAATCGCATTCGCCGCCGATCGCAGCTACATGCTGGCGCTGCCCGACGATGCCGACAAGGCACCCAAGCTCACGCTCAACGAATTCAACTTCGGCTTCTATCCGATGGTGAACGACCAGAGCCGCCTGCAGCGCCGCTTCTATGAAGAGGCTGCGCCGCTCGAAGCGGTGCGCGGCGCGGCGGGTCAAGCGCTCGATGCCGACGCTGCACTCGCGCTCGGACTGGTCACCGCCGCACCGGACGACATCGACTGGAACGACGAAATCCGCATAGCGATCGAAGAGCGCGCCGCCATGTCGCCCGATTCGCTGACCGGCCTCGAAGCCAACTTGCGTTTCGCCAGCAAGGAGAACATGAACACGCGCATCTTCGGCCGGCTCACCGCCTGGCAGAACTGGATCTTCCAGCGGCCCAACGCCGTCGGCCCCAAGGGCGCGCTGAAGGTCTACGGCACTGGCGAAAAGGCCGGCTTCGACACGACCCGTGTCTGAACTACATCAACACAGACAACCCAAGGAACAACGATGAGCACCGTCAACTACAGCGAGAAGATCCCGAACAACGTCAACCTGGGTGAAGACCGCACGCTGCAGCGCGCGCTCGAAGGCTGGCAACCCAACTTCATCAACTGGTGGGACGACGTCGGCCCGGACGGATCGACCGACCACGATGTGTACCTGCGCACGGCCGTGAGCGTCGACCCGCAGGGCTGGGCGCAGTTCGGCCACGTCAAGATGCGCGACTACCGCTGGGGTATTTTCCTGAATCCGGGCGATGCCAACCGCGAGATCCACTTCGGCGACCACAAGGGCGAGAAGGCCTGGCAGGATGTCCCTGGCGAGCACCGCGCCAACCTGAAACGCATCATCGTGACGCAGGGCGACACCGAGCCCGCATCGGTCGAGCAGCAGCGCCACCTGGGGCTGACCGCGCCGTCGATGTACGACCTGCGCAACCTCTACCAGATCAACGTGGAAGAAGGCCGCCACCTGTGGGCGATGGTCTACCTGCTGCACAAGCACTTCGGCCGCGATGGCCGCGAAGAAGCGGATGCACTTTTGCAGCGCACCTCCGGCGACGTCGACAACCCGCGCATCCTGGGCGCCTTCAACGAGAAGACGCCCGATTGGCTGGCGTTCTTCATGTTCACCTACTTCACCGACCGCGACGGCAAGTTCCAGCTGTCGGCGTTGGCCGAAAGTGCCTTCGATCCGCTGGCACGCACGACCAAGTTCATGCTGACCGAAGAAGCGCACCACATGTTCGTCGGTGAGAGCGGCGTGTCGCGCGTGCTGTCGCGCACTGCCGCCGTCATGAACGAGCTGAAGACCGACGACGCGCAAAAGGTGCGTGCGGCCGGCGCCATCGACTTGGGCACGATCCAGCGCTACCTCAACTTTCATTACAGCGTGACGATCGACCTGTTCGGCGCCGACCAGTCGAGCAACGCCGCCATCTTCTACAGCTCGGGCTTGAAGGGCCGCTACGAGGAAGGCAAGCGCACCGACGACCACGTCCTCAAGGGCCAGAGCTACAAGATCCTCGAAGTGCAGAACGGCCAGCTGCAGGAGAAGGAAGTCCCGATGCTCAACGCACTGAACGAAGTGCTGCGCGACGACTTCATCAAGGACTCGGTGGCCGGTGTCGGCCGCTGGAACAAGGTGCTGGAAAAGGCTGGCATCGTGACGCGACTGGTGGTGCCGCACAAAGCTTTCAACCGGCAGATCGGCGCACTGGCAGGCATCAAGATGTCGCCGCTGGGCGCGGTCGTGAACGAAGTCGAATGGGCTGCCAAGAAAAACGAGTGGCTCCCGACGCCTGATGATTTCGCGTTCGTCGCATCGCTGATGGGCCGCGTGGTCGATCCTGGCAAATTCGCGGGGTGGATCGCGCCGCCGGTGATGGGTGTGAATCGCCAGCCCGTCGACTTCGAGTACGTGCGCTTCAACTGAATCGCCATGAACATGGTCGTTGAAGCCGGCGTCATCAAGCAGCACCTGATCGACCCGGAGATCTGCATTCGCTGCAACACCTGCGAAGCGACGTGCCCGATCGGCGCGATCACGCACGACGACAACAACTACGTCGTGCGGGCGGACGTGTGCAACGGTTGCATGGCCTGCATCTCGCCATGCCCGACCGGCTCGATCGACAACTGGCGCACCATGCCGACGGCACGCGCGTACTCGATCGAAGAGCAACTGACTTGGGAAGAGTTGCCAGCAGAAATGTCAGCCGACCAGCTTGCCGCCGAAGGTGTTTCGCCGACCGAAGCCGATGCGGCGGAAATGCCCGCGGTCGTCGTCGCGTTGGACACCGCCGCTTCCCTTTCAGCCGCAGAACCCGGAACCGTGCCCTTCAACTCCTCGGCCTACGGCGCGACGATGCCGCCCTGGTCGGCCGCGCACGCTTACACCAATCTGTTCTCGCCGAAGAAGGCAACCAGTGCGACGGTGGTCGGCAACTTCAATTGCACCGAGGCCGGCTTCGACAGCCAGACGCACCACGTCGTGCTGGACTTCGGAACGATGCCGTTTCCCGTGCTCGAAGGCCAGTCGATCGGCATCGTGCCGCCGGGAACCGACGCGATGGGCCGCGTCCACCAGCCGCGCCAGTACTCGGTCGCGAGTCCGCGCAACGGCGAGCGACCCGGCTACAACAACGTCTCGCTCACGGTGAAGCGCGTCACCGAAGACCACATGGGCAACGCCGTGCGCGGCATCGCGTCCAACTACGTTTGCGACCTGAAAGTCGGTGACAAGGTCACGGTGGTCGGCCCGTTCGGCTCGACCTTCCTGATGCCGAACCACCCCCGGTCTCACATCGTGATGATCTGCACCGGCACCGGCAGCGCGCCGATGCGCGCCATGACCGAATGGCGCCGGCGCCTGCGCAAGAGTGGCAAGTTCGAAGGCGGCAAGCTGCTGCTGTTCTTCGGCGCGCGCACGCAGCAGGAGCTGCCGTACTTCGGCCCGCTGCAGTCGCTGCCGAAAGATTTCATCGACATCAACTTCGCCTTCTCACGCACGCCGAACCAGCCCAAGCGCTACGTGCAGGACCTGATGCGCGAGCGCGCCGCCGACCTGGTCGCGCTGCTGAAAGACGAGCAGAGCCACTTCTACGTCTGCGGCCTGAAGAGCATGGAAGAGGGTGTGGTGCTGGCCTTGCGCGACGTGGCGCAAGAGGCCGGGCTCGACTGGGAAACCGTGGGTGCCGGTCTCAAGCGCGAAGGCCGCCTGCACCTCGAGACCTATTGAGCGTGCCGAAGATCGATCCGCGACAATCCGGCGCATGAAGTTCGCCGAGTTCCACGCAGGCCAGCGCATCGAGGCAGGGCCACATCAGGTGACCGAAGCCGAGGTGCTGTCGTTCGCCACCGCATGGGACCCGCAGTGGTTTCACACCGACGCCGAGGCCGCGGCCGAAGGCCCGTTCGGTGGCCTGATCGCCAGCGGCTGGCATACCTGCGGCATCGCGATGCAACTGGTCGTCGGCGCGGCGCTGGCCGGCTCGGAATCCTTCGCCTCGCCGGGGCTGGCCTACGTGCGCTGGCCGAATCCGGTGCGTCCTGGCGATGCGCTGAAACTCGTCGTCGACGTGATCGAGGTGCGTCGCTCCGAGAGCAAGCCGCGGCTGGGGATCCTGCGCTGGCGCTGGCAACTCTTCAACCAGCGCGGGCTCGAGGTGCTGGACCTCGAAGCGACCAGCCTGTTTCGCCTGAACCCGATGCTGTGAGGCCGATGAAGCGCGCCGTCGCACTGGCGACCTCGCGCCTTCGTCACCGGGCATTCCCGCTGGATTTGCACCAGCTCAGCCGATACGCTCAGGCCCCATGACTGCCCCTTTCGTTCCTCAGATCCGTATCTATCAAAACTGGCTGCGCGACACGCTCGGCATCGCCTTCGATTCGTACGATGCGCTGTGGCGCTGGTCGGTCACTGACCTCGATGCTTTCTGGCAAAGCATCTGGGACTTCAGCCGCATGCAGTCGCCGACGCCGCATACGGCCGTGCTGGCCGAGCGCCGGATGCCGGGTGCCGTCTGGTTCCCCGGCGCCAAGGTCAACTACGCGCGCGAAGTGCTGCGCCACGTCAAGGCGGCGCACGCGGCCGGCATGCCCGCGATGGTCACGGACAACGAGCTCGGCGAAGTGCGCGAGATGTCGTGGCCCGAGCTCCAGCGCCAGGTCGCTTCGGTCGCGCTCACGTTGCGTGGCATGGGCGTGCAGCGCGGCGATCGGGTCGCCGCCTACCTGCCGAACGTGCCCGAAACGATGGTGGCCTTCCTCGCGTGTTCGAGCCTCGGGGCCGTGTGGAGTGTGTGCGCGCCCGACATGGGCACAGCCGCGGTGGTCGACCGCTTTCGACAGATCGAACCCAAGGTGCTGATCGCGGCCGATGGCGTGCACTACGGCGGCAAGCCGATCGACCGCAGCATGGTGGTGCGCGAGTTGCGCGATGCGCTGCCGAGCGTGCAAAGCCTGCTGGTCTTGCGCACGCCGTTCGCGGCCGAGGCGGTCGCGGCAGAAAGCGACTGGGCCACGGCCACGGCGCGCGACGATGCCGAGGTCCACGCCTTCGAGCCCGAGTGGCTGCCCTTCGATCACCCCATCTGGATCCTGTATTCGAGCGGCACCACCGGCCTGCCCAAGCCGATCGTGCATGGCCACGGCGGCATCATCCTCACGATGTACGCGTGCGGCCTGCACAACGATGTCGGCGCCAGCTACAGCGCCAACAACTTGGGTGAGCGCTACCACTGGTACAGCTCGACCGGCTGGGTCATGTGGAACGCGCAGCTGTCGGGGCTCGCCTTCGGCGCGACCATCTGCATCTACGACGGTCATCCGGCCGGCAGCAAGGACAAGCCCGACTGGAGCGTGTTGTGGCGCTTCGTGGTGCGGCACAAGGTCACGTTCTTCGGCGCGGGCGCCGCCTATTACGCCAACTGCATGAAGTCCGGCATCGAACTCAAGGACAGCGGCGACCTGTCACGTGTGCGGGCGCTCGGCAGCACCGGCTCGCCATTGGCCGAAGACGTGCAGCGCTGGGGCACCTCGCAGCTGAAGGCGGCCGGTGCGGAACACGTGTGGTGGTGCAACATTTCCGGCGGCACGGATTTTTGCGGCGCCTTCGTCGGCAGCCACCGCGAATTGCCCGAAGTGCCCGGCCAGATGCAATGCCGCCAGATCGGCCATGCGGTCGAAGCGTGGAACGAGCAAGGGCTGCCGGTCATCGGCGAGGTCGGCGAGCTGGTCTGCGTGCAACCGATTCCTTCGATGCCGCTCTACCTGTGGGGCGACACCGACAACGCGCGCTACCTGTCGAGCTACTTCGACACCTATCCCGGCGTGTGGCGACATGGCGACTGGCTCAGGATCGGTCTCGATGGCGGCTGCATCATCTACGGCCGCAGCGACGCGACCATCAACCGGCAAGGCCTGCGCATGGGCACCAGCGAGATCTACAGCGCGGTCGAAGGCCTGCCGGAAGTGCTCGATTCGATGGTGGTCGACCTCGAGTACCTGGGCCGCGACAGCTACATGCCGTTGTTCGTGGTGCTGCGCCCTGGCATCGCGCTCGACGATGCGATGCGTGCCAAGCTCAACCACGCGATCAAGACGCAGTTGTCGCCCCGTTTCCTGCCGAACGACATCTTCGAAGTACCGGAGATTCCGCGCACACTGTCGGGCAAGAAGCAGGAACTTCCGATCAAGAAGCTGCTGCTCGGCCAGCCGCTCGAGAAGGTGGTCAACAAGGAAGCAATGGCTAACCCCGGCAGCCTGGATTGGTACTTGGCGCTCGCGGTGGACGAGCGCATTCAGCGGCTGCGCGCGGTGACCGCCTGAGCCGCTGTGATGCCAATGCAGGCTGGATCTTTGAGCGCGTTGCCGTGGACCATCTACTGCGATGGCAGTGCCATGCCCAATCCGGGTCGCATGGGCATCGGTGCGGTGGTCACCGAGCCCGACGGCACGCGGCATGAACTCTCGGTCGCCACGCACTCCATCGGGTGCAACAACGAGGCGGAACTGAAGGCACTCACTCATGCGCTCGAAGATGCGAAGGGGCGCGGCGCGACGACTGTTCGAGCCTTCAGCGACAACAGCGTGCTGGTCGAACAACTCGGCGCGAATGTGGTCAAGCCGATTGCACGCCTCGCGACCTTGTTCGACGTCGCGCGCACGTTGCTGCAGTCGTTCGACAGCGCCAGCGTCCACTGGATTCCGCGCCGTCGCAATGCCGAAGCCGATGCACTGGCCCGCTCGGCCCTTGGGCTGGAGCCGAAGCGCGTGGCGCGCTTCGGAAAACGGGGAGCTGATCGAATTCGCAACAAAGCGAACTCACTTCAGGGAAAGCACTGATTAATTCCACGCGGCAGCGCGTAAGAATGAATCGATAGGAACACAAGCGAACTGTTCGCTTTGTTCACTCAGTGCTCTGTCCAAGGAAAACTTCCATGTCCCGAACCATCAGTAGAACCACGCGTTGGGTGGCTGCAGCGGCCGCCACCGTTGCCATGTCAGGTGCGGCGCTGGCCGCCGATGTCGAGATCCTGCCGAACGGGCTGATGGCGCCGACCACGACAGAGCAAACCAAGCCCGACCAGTTCAAGAAGGCGCCTCCGTGGCGCATCGGCGTGTCGTTCGGCGGTGTGGGCAACACATGGATCGTCCAGATGATCCAGGAGATGAAATACGAAGCATCGCTGCACAAGGAAGTCGGCGAGTTCATCTTCGTGGAAGCTAACTGGCAACCTGCCAAGCAGGTCGCCGACGTGGAAGACCTGCTGACCAAGAAAGTCGACGCCATCATCATCGGGCCAATTTCCGCCGCCATCGGCGCGCCGTTGTCCGCCAAGGCCGTCAAGCAGGGCATCCCGGTCGTTGTCTTCGGTGCTTTCGGTAAGGCGATGCAGTCGACCACCGAGATCGGCGCGGGGGGCGAAGTGTTCGGCCGCCAGGGCGGCGAATTCCTGCGCAAGGAACTCAATGGCAAGGGCAGCGTCTGGGCCTTCCGCGGCGTTGCCGGTGTCGATGAAGAGACGCTTCGCTATGAGGGCTTTCGCAAGTCGCTGGTCGGCTCCGATATCAAGATCACCAACGAGGTGTTCGGCGATTGGGGCTATGCCAAGGGCAAGCAGCTCTGCGAGAACCTGGTGTTGTCAGGCAACGCGGTCGACGGTATCTGGTTCTCCGGTGCCGAGATGACCCGGGCCTGTCTGGACGTGTTCAAGGAAAGCGGCAAGGCACTCGTGCCGATGACCGGCGAAGGCAACAACGGTTTTCTGCGGGCCTGGAAGCAGACCGGCGTGAAGAGCGTCGCCCCGCTGTTCACGCCCGGACTCGGCGCCGCGGTGGTGCGTGCGTCCGTCGCCTTGCTCGAAGGCAAGCCGCTCTACAAGTCGTACTTTTCGGCGCCCGCTGCCGTGCAACAGGGCGATCTCGACAAGTTCTACCGGCCCGACCTGAACGACGCCTACTGGCTGCCTTCGACCTTGCCCGAAGCCAAGCTCAAGGAAATGTTCCACCGCTGAGTCAGCGTCATGTCCACGAACACGGCACAGCCGCCGAGGACCGGCGACGGGGCGGTGCGCGACCTGATCGTGGTGCGCGGGGTCTCGAAAGCGTTCGGATCCACCGCGGCACTTCGCGATGTCAGCCTGGTCGGCCGCTCGGCTTCCATCCATGCCATCACCGGCGAGAACGGGGCGGGCAAGTCGACCCTGATGAAACTGCTGGCTGGCGTGCACCGGCCCGATGCGGGGGAGCTCGTGGTCGACGGCCAGTCGCTGCGGTTGAACAGCCCGACCGCTGCGCGCCACGCCGGCATCTCCACCGTCTTCCAGGAGCTGACCGTGTTGGCCAACCTCACGGTCGGCGAGAACCTGATGCTGGGGCGGGAGCCGACGTATTTCGGCATGCTCGACCGCTCCCGCATGCTGCGTGAAGCGCGCAATGTCTTGCGCCGCATCGGCATCGACCTCGATCCGGATCGTCTCTGCGGCAGCCTCACCGTCGGCGAGCAGCAGCTGGTCGAGGTCGCCAAGGGCGTGTCGACCGACGCCAAGGTCTTCATATTCGACGAGCCCACGGCTGCGCTGAACCGGGCCGAGGTCGACAAGCTCGAAGCCCTGCTCACCGACCTGAAGGCGCAAGGGAAACTGGTTTTCTACATCAGCCATCGGCTCGACGAGATCTTCCGACTCTGCGACACCGTGACCGTCCTGAAGGACGGACAACTCGTCGTCACCGAACCCACCGCTGCGCTGACGTCCGAGCGGCTCATCACGTTGATGGTCGGGCGTCCGCTGCAGGCGTTGTTCCCGCCGCATGACGGCAGCGATTCAGGTGCACTCGCGCTCGATGTCCGGTCGCTCACGCCGCGCGCCGGTGGGCCGGTTGCGCGCTTCGCACTGCGGCATGGTGAGATCGTCGGCTTGGGCGGGCTGGAGGGCCAGGGCCAGCGCGAGATCGTGCGCTCGCTGGCTGGCGTGATGCTCCCGGCGCACAGCGATGTCTGGAGAAGTCGGGCGGGCGAACAGCCGGTGCGCTTCGACCCGCGCGACGGCGTCGTACGCGTCGTGGAGAAGGGCATCGGCCTGATTCCGGAAGACCGAAAACTGGAGGGCCTGTATCTGGAGCTGCCGATCATCGACAACGTCTGGTTGGGTGGGCTGCGCGGCATGGGGTTGATGCGCAAGGCGCCGCGCGATCGCTCGGTCGTGACACGCATCGCCGAGCGCATGCAACTGCGTGCACGCGACCTCGCTCAAGAGGTGGGTGCGCTGTCGGGCGGCAACCAGCAAAAGGTGATGCTCGGACGCTGGCTCGCGGCCGGCGTCGACACCCTGTTGGTCGAGCAGCCGACCCGTGGCGTCGACGTGGGTGCGAAGGCCGAGATCTACGCTCTGCTGCGCGAGTTCGTCCAGCAGGGCGGCGCGGTGCTCGCGGTATCGAGCGACCTGCTCGAACTGATCGGCCTGTGCGACCGGATTCTCATGGTGCGCGGCGGAGAGATCGTCGGCGACATCCAGGCAGAAGCGGCCACCGAAGAATCGCTGTTGGCGCTCGCGCTTTCCGGCGCGTGCGAGGCGGTCGCATGAGCAAGACGCGCTCCGGCCTCAGCCGCTACACGATCGGCCTGCCGATCCTGCTGTTTATCGTCCTGGCAGTGGCGGTGCCAAATTTCACTGAGACACGCAACCTGGCCAACATCAGTGCGCAAATCACGGCGCTGCTGATCGTCACGCTGGGGCAGCTCGTGGTGGCGCTCATCGCCGGAATCGATCTGTCGGTTGGCTCGGTGATGAGCCTGGCGAGCTGCATCGTCGCGACGCATGCCGATCCGGTCTGGGGCATCACTCTGGCGTTGGCACTCGGCGTGATCGTGGGCCTCGTCAACGGCATCGGCGTGGCATTCGCCAACATCCACCCGCTGGTGATGACGCTCAGCTCGATGACATTTTTGCAGGGCCTCGCCTACCTGATCCTCCCGATCCCTGGCGGCCAGGTCGCAGCCGGCCTGGGCGTGCTTGCGAACGGTAGCCTGTGGGGCATTCCTCAATCCCTGTTCTGGTGTGCGCTGTTCACCGCGCTGGTGGCGTGGCTGCTGCATCGTTCGCGACTGGGCCTGCACATCTTCGCCGTGGGCGCCAATGCCCGCAGCGCCAATCTCAACGGGGTGCGGACCCAGGGTGTGGTGGTCGCGGCTTACGTCATCTGCAGCCTGCTCGCCGTGGTCGCGGGCGTGTACCTGGCCGCGCGTGTCGCGTCGGGTGACCCGAGCATGGGCGCCTCTTTCAGCCTGGAGTCGGTGACCGCCATCGCGCTCGGCGGCGTTCAGCTCACGGGCGGCGTCGGCAGCATCGTCGGTGTCGTCACCGGGGCGCTCAGTCTCGGCTTGATCACCAACGGCATCAACCTCTTCGGCATCTCGCCGTTCCTGCGCGGCGCGATCACTGGCGTTCTGTTGCTGGCGGCTGTGTGTTCGCAGCGTCGCACGGCGGTAGGCCTGTGAGCACGCCCGCCGACTCCCTTGCGGGCTTGACGGCGCCGCGCCGTATCGCATCGCGATGGCGCGCCATCGCTGCAGCGATCGTCGCCGTGCCGCCGGCCTATCCTGGCACCGTGATCCTGCTGCTGCTGGCGGCATTCATGCGGCCCCAATTGCTGTCGCTCACGCTGCTCCCGCTGATCGTGCGTCAGGCCGCGCCGCTCGGCCTTGCCGTGATCGGGCAATCGCTGGTGATGCGGTCGCGGTCGATCGACCTGAGCTCCGGCGGCGTGATCGTCGCTGTGTCGTACATCCTTACCAGTGGCTTTTTTCAGGTGCCGGATGCCGTCGCGATGGCGATGTGCGTGGTGCTGGGATTGGGGGTCGGAACAATTAACGGGATCTTGATCGTCCGTGCGAGGGCGTCGTCGATGATCGTGACGCTGTCCGTCGCGATGATCCTGCTCGGCGTGGTGATCGCGTTGTCGCAGTTTCGTGCACCGGGCGAAGCCCCGGAGTCCCTGCGGGCGCTGGCACGAATGCGATTGAGCGGCTTGCCGGTGCCGGTGCTCGTTTGGTTGGCCCTCCTTGTTCCAGCGGCGCTGTTTCTCCGGACGACGGTGTTCGGGCGCTACCTGGACGCCGTCGGCGCCAATCCGCAGGCCGCGGCGCTGTCAGGAATTCCGTACCTGCGCGTGATCTTCGTGGGGCATGTCGCCTCGGCACTGATCTCGGTGCTGTGCGGCTTCATCCTCGTCGGATTCGTCGGCTTCGGAAGCGTCACGCTCGGGCAGGAACTGGCGCTGAATTCACTCGCCGCGGCGATCCTCGGTGGCGTGAACTTCGGCAATGGCAAAGGCGGCATGGTGGGCCCGGCGGTGGCCGCTTTCATGCTCACCTTCCTGTTCAACTTTCTGACCAGTCTCGGCCTGGGCGAGCCCGGTCGACTGATGTTGCAGGGCGCCATCATTGCGGGCGCCGCGCTGATCTACAGCATCGGAAAACGTTGACCCGGCCTCGACCCGCTTTTTCTTCACCAAAGGCAAACCATGACAGACGAAACCATCCTGGCCGGTGCCGAACCCTTCTTCTTCAAGGGCAACGACATCGGGGTGCTGCTGTGCCACGGCTTCACCGGCACCACGCAAAGCATGCACTATCTCGGCGAGCAGTTGCACGGTGCCGGCTACACCGTCATCGGTCCTCGCCTCAAAGGCCACGGCGTATCGCCGCAGGCGATGGCCAAAACGACGGCGGGTGACTGGATCGATTCGGTCGATGAGGCACTGGTCGAGTTGCGCAAGACGTGCTCGCAGATCTTCATGGCGGGGCTCTCGATGGGCGGCACGCTGACGCTCTACACCGCTGCGAAGCACGCCGATGTCATCAAAGGGGCGATCCCTATCAACGCGGTGGTGCACATCGGCAAAGCCGAGATGGCCGGGGTGGCGTTCGACCGCTCGATGCCCGAGATGCTTCCGGGCATCGGCTCGGATGTGAAGGACCCGAAGGTCACGGAGCTCGCGTACAAGGAGGTGCCGGTGACGGCCTTCAGTCAGGTCTATGCGCTGGCGGCGGTCACGCAAGACCTGCTGCCGCTCATTAAATGTCCGACGCTGGTCATCCAGTCACGCGAGGACCATGTCGTCAATCCGGCCAACGGTCCGCGCATCGTCGGCGGAGTGGGTTCCGGGCGCGCCGAATTGCTGTGGCTGGAAGACTCGTATCACGTCGCCACCATCGACAACGACAAGGACCTGATCGCGCGCGAGACCATTGCCTTCATCCGGTCGATCGCGGGCGACTGACAGGGCCGGTGCGGCTTGCAGCGCGGGTTCGTGAGCAAGATATGAATGCAGGTTTAAACCCGATGGCGTCGATCGAAGCGGCCAGCCCCAAAGACGCCATGCGCCGCATCTTCGACGTGCAGCGCGCCGCCTTCGCCGCCGACATGGCGCCGTCGTACGCGATGCGGCTCGACCGGCTCGATCGCCTGTTCGCCATGACCGAGCGCATCGCGCCAGCCCTCGAAAGCGCCGCCTCTGCCGACTTCGGCCATCGGCCGGTGCAGGTCACGCGACTGGCCGATGTGATGATGGTGCTGTCCGCCATCAAGCACGCGCGCCGCCATCTCAAGTCGTGGATGAAAGTCCGCCGCGCGCCGACGGCGATGGCGTTCTGGCCGGGCGCCAACCGCATCGTTGCGCAACCGCTCGGCGTCGTCGGGGTGGTGAGTCCGTGGAACTACCCGTATCAGCTGGCGATGGGACCGGCGATCGCCGCATTGGCAGCCGGCAACCGCGTGATGATCAAGCCATCGGAATTGACGCCGCGCGCCTCCGAGCTGATGCGGCAGGCTGTCGCCGAGACCTTCGCGCCCGACGAGATGACCGTCGTCACCGGCGACGCCGACATCGGCAGCGCATTCGTCGCGATGCCGTTCGATCATCTGCTCTTCACCGGCTCCACTGCGGTGGGCCGCCACGTCGCGCTGGCGGCCGCGGCCAACCTCACGCCGGTCACGCTCGAACTCGGCGGCAAGTCGCCGGCGTTGTTGAGCCCCGACGTCGACATGACGTACGCCGCCGTGCGGCTGGTCATGGGCAAGTTGTTCAACGCCGGCCAGACCTGCATCGCGCCCGATTACGTGGCGGTGCATCGACCGGCGATCGACGCGTTCGTGGACGCGATGCGCCTCGCAGTGCCGCTGCAATACCCGACCATCGCCGGCAACGCCGACTACACCGGCATCGTCAGCGAGCGTCACTTCACGCGGCTGCAGGCGCTGGTCGACGATGCGCTTTTGCGCGGCGCTCGCGTGGTGCCGCTGCATCCGGAAGGCCTCGTCGCGCACGCCGACACACGCACCTTTCCGCCAATGCTCATCCTCGGCGCGACCGACGACATGCGGGTCATGCAGGAAGAAATCTTCGGCCCGTTATTCCCCGTGCTGGCCTACGACGCGCTCGACGATGCCATCGGCTACGTCAACCGGCACGAGCGTCCGTTGGCCCTCTACTGGTTTGGCGCCGACAAGGCCGACCGCGACAAGGTGCTGGCTCGCACCATCTCGGGCGGCGTTACGGTCAACGATTGCATGTGGCACTTTGGGCAAGAAGATTTGCCCTTCGGCGGCGTGGGCGCCAGCGGCATGGGGGCGTACCACGGCGAGTACGGCTTTCGCACGTTCAGCATGAACAAGCCCGTGTTCTTTCAGTCGCCGCTGTCGGGCACGCGGCTGCTGTTCCCGCCTTACGGAAAGACATTCGAACGGATGACGCGGCTGCTCAAGATCATCACCTGAGCTTGGCCGGCGAGGCGCGCTGCGCGGCAGCCAGGCAGGGTGACAGGGCTATAGCCAGTTGCCGCCGCTCGGCATCTGGATCGTCGTTTCCGGCGTGCCGCTGTCGACCAGCGAGCCGACCGCGATGCTCAGGATCGAGACGAAGATGCTGGCGAAAAAGGCGGTCCAGAAGCCCGACACCTTGAAGCCGCGCACCAGCGCCGACACCAGCAACACCATCAGCGCGTTGATCACGAGCAGAAAAAGCCCGAAGGTCAGCAGCGTGAGAGGCAAGGTCAGCACGATGAGCAATGGCTTGACCAGCGCGTTGGCCAGGCCGAGCAGCAGGGCGGAGACGACGAGCGCCGAAGTGCTTTCGAACTTCAGGCCCCGAAAAATCAGGCTGGCGACCCAAAGCGAGAGCGCCGTGATGGCCCATTGAACGAGAAAAGGCATCAGGTTTTGCATCGATCGATCATAGGGCGATCAGCCGGTGTGCCACCGTTCAGCGCGCGTCGTGAAAGATCAGCCCCATCGTCTCGCGCCGACCCGATCGCACGCGGCTGACGCCGTGCCGCATCGTCACCCGATAGATGCCGCGCGTCCCCGTCACCGGCCGTTGGTTGACCGCGAAGATCACCGCTTCCCCTTGCGCCAGCGGCACGACCTCGGCGCGCGACTGCATGCGCGGTCGTTGCTCGGTCAGGACGAACTCGCCGCCGCTGAAGCTTTGCGGTGCACTCAGCAACACGGTGAGTTGCAGCGGAAATTGCAGGTCGCCGTACAGATCCTGGTGCAGACAGTTGTAGTCGCCGGCGTCGTAGCGCAGCAGCAGCGGCGTCGGGCGAAGTTGACCGGCGGCATGACACCGTGCGAGGTAGCTGGCGTGGTCGAGCGGATAGTCGGCAGGCATCTTCATCGCGCTCGCCCAGGCATTGGCGAGCGGCGCGAGGCGCGTGTACATCGCGCTGCGCAACCCGACGATGGCCTCCGGCAGCGGGTTGTCGAAGTACTGGTACTCACCCTGGCCGAAGCCGTAGCGCTGCATGACGACGCGGCTGCGAAACAGCGCGGGGCGGTCGTACAGGGCGGTGAGCGCGTTGCATTCGGCGGCGGTGAGCAAGGGGCCGGTGGCGGCGCAGCCGCGTGCGGCGAGATCGTCGAACAGGCGTGGCCAGTCGAGCCGGTCCAGGCGGTCCGTGGGGGTTTGAGTCATGGGTCGGAGCAGAAAAAGCAGCAGCGTGTGCCGCAGGGAAAGCGGAAAGGGCGGGGTGGCTTTGGTCGATTGCGCAGCCTGCTGCTGCTCGCTGCAAGGTGCACGCCGTTTCCGGACCCGTGTTTGCAGAATAATCGGGGCCGGCAGCAACAAGGAGACAGCATGGGCGCGCAGTGGAAAGCAAAACACAAGGACCTGGCGGCCAACGCCCGAGGTCGGGTCTTCGGCAAATTGGCGAAGGACATCATGATCGCGGCGCGCGGCGGTGCCGACCCGGCCTCGAACGCCCGGCTGCGGCTGGTGGTCGAGCAGGCACGCAAGGTGTCGATGCCCAAGGAAACGCTCGACCGCGCCATCAAGAAGGGCGCCGGCCTGACCGGCGAGGCGGTGCACTTCGATCACGTGATCTACGAAGGCTTTGCGCCGCATCTCGTGCCGTTGATGGTCGAGTGCCTGACCGACAACGTGAACCGCACCGCATCTGAAATGCGCGTGCTGTTTCGCAAGGGCCAGCTCGGATCGTCGGGCTCGGTGGCGTGGGATTTCGACCACGTCGGCATGATCGAGGCCGAGCCTTCGACCAAGGATGCAGACCCGGAAGTGGCCGCCATCGAAGCCGGCGCGCAAGACATGGAACCGGGCGCGGAAGACGGCACGACGATGTTCCTGACCGATCCGGCCGACCTCGATCTGGTGAGCCGTGCGTTGCCGGCGCAAGGCTTTTCGGTGCTGTCGGCCAAGCTCGGCTACAAGGCCAAGAACCCGGTCGACCCCGCCACGTTGAGCGCCGAGCATCTGGAAGAGGTCGAAGCGTTTCTGGCGGCGATCGATGCCAACGACGATGTGCAGAACGTGTTCGCGGGCTTGGCGGGCTAGACCTACAAAGCAGGAACGGCGCGCTGTCCGATTGCCATGTGGCACGGCGGGCGTCAGCATCTTCGCCAGTGCACGTATACCGCGCAACGTAACCCGAACCCAAAGGACATTGCATGGCATCCCCTTCCGACAATTCTCCCGTCTGGTTCATCACCGGCTGCTCCACCGGCTTCGGCCATGAACTCGCCTCGCTCGTGCTCGCGCGCGGTGGACGCGCAGTGGTCACCGCACGCGACAAGGCAAGGCTGGCTCCCTTGATCGAAGGCGCTGGCGATCGCGCACTGGCACTCGATCTCGATGTGACCGATGCGGCGCAGATCGCATCGGCTGTCGCGGCCGCCGAGTCGAAGTTCGGCCGCATCGACGTACTGGTCAACAACGCGGGCTATGGCTATCAATCGTCGGTGGAAGAAGGCGACGAGTCCGAGATCCGCGCGCAGTTCGATGCCAACGTGTTCGGTCTCTTCGCGATGACGCGCGCGGTGCTGCCCGGCATGCGGGCACGGCGCAAGGGCCATGTGCTCAATGTCACCTCGGTGGCAGGCTTCCTCGGCTTTCCGGGCTCCGGCTACTACGCGGCGAGCAAGCACGCGGTCGAAGGTTTCTCGGATGCGCTGGCATTCGAAGGCGAGCCGCTGGGCATCAAGGTGACCTGTGTGGCACCGGGTCCGTTTCGCACCGACTGGGCCGGTCGCTCCCTGAAGCAGACGCCCAACCGCATCGCCGACTACGCCGAGACCGCTGGCGCACGCATGAACACGACCGCGACCAAGACCGGCACGCAGCCGGGCGATCCGGCACGCGCCGCGGCCGCGATGATCCACATCACCGAGATCGACAATCCGCCGCGGCATCTGGTGCTCGGCGCCATCGGTTTCGAGAACGTGACCAAGACGTTGAAGAAGAGCCTGGCGGAAATAGAGCAGTGGAAAGAAACCAGCGTGGGCACCGACTTTCCGAAGTCTTGATGGCGGTTTGACGACAACGCGATCGATGGTTCGTCGATGACTTGAACAAGCAGCCGACCGGCCTGTTATTTTCTCGCCATGCGTCAATACTGGCTGATGAAATCCGAGCCCGACGAGTGCTCGATCGACGATGCGCTCGCCGCGCCCGTTGCCACCGTGTCATGGACCGGTGTGCGCAACTATCAGGCGCGCAACTTCATGCGCGACGCGATGCAGGTCGGCGACGGCGTGCTGTTCTATCACTCGAGTTGCGCCCAGCCCGGCGTTGTTGGCATCGCGCGCGTCGCCTCCGGCACGCGGCCTGACCCGACGCAATTCGATGCGGCATCGCCGTATTTCGACGCGGCCTCGAAGCCCGACGACCCGCGCTGGCTGCTGCTGGATGTGCAGGCGTTGCGCAAGACGCGGGTGCTCGGCTTGCCGGAGCTTCGTGCGGCGCCCTCGCTGGCCGAGATGGTGGTGCTGCGCAGGGGTAACCGGCTGTCGATCACACCTGTGACGACGGCGGAGTGGGCGTTGATCGATGGGACATTGCTTTCGCGATGAGTGCACGTACGCTCTTAGCCTCTTTGCTGTTCGTCACTTGCAATCCATTGGCGGCAGAGAGTGGCGCTCAACCGAAGGTCGACGCCGTCTGCACCGGTGATACCCGCGATGCCGTAGAGAAGGTCAGGAACACCGTAGCCCGCATCCTCAAGAAGCCGCCAGCGCAAATCGATGCGTCGAAATTACTCGTCGAACAAGGCGCCGATGAGTTGGACATCATGGAAGTCGTGCTCGATATCGAAGAAGAGTTCAAGGTTCGAATACCGGACAGTGCCATCGGCAGCACGCCGCACCAGATCGGCAAGGTGCTGACGGTCGAGAAGCTGGTGCAGGTCGTGTCGGGGCTTCCAAGGAAGTAGCGGATAGCGGGCAGCGGAAGCTGCGCAGCGAGCACATCACTCCGGCTGCGCCTGGCCCACCAGCCACTTCCCGAACGACTTCAACAGCGGCCGTTCGTCGCCGCGGTCCGGCATGACCAGGTAGTAGTTGCGTTCCCCGGACAGCGGCCTGGCACACGCAACGACCAGGTCGCCACGACGCAGCTCATCTTCGACCAGCATGGTCGGCATCAGCGCGACACCGAGGCCGTGCGTGGCAGCCCCGGCGAGGATCGAGAACAGCTCGTAGCGCGGGCCACCGCGCGCACTGGGCGCTTCGATTTGATGCGCATCGAACCACTGACGCCAACCGTCGGGCCGCGTGCTGAGTTGCAGCAGCGGCAGCCTGGCGATCGCGGCGGGCGTCACGGCCGTGCCGCGCGGCAGCAGCCGCGGGCTGCAGACCGGCACCACGTCTTCGTGCATCAGCAACAGCGCGCGCGTGCCGGCCCAGTTGGCGACCTGCGCGGGCGTGCCGGCATACAGCGCGGCGTCGAACTCGGCGTCGGCGAACAGAAAGGGGCGCGTGCGGGTTTCGATGTGCACGACGACGTCGGGCTGCAGCCGCGCGAAGTCGGGCAGGCGCGGTACGAGCCAGCGCGTGGCAAAGGTCGGCACTGCGGCCAGCGCCAGGGAGCCGCCCTCGCCCTGGTGCGCCATGGCGTCGAGCGTGTCGCGCTCCATGGCTTCGAGGCGCTTGGTGATCTGGCGTGCGTAGGCAGCACCGCTGGCGGTGAGCGCCACGCCGTGCCGGGTGCGGCGAAAGAGTGCGACGCCGACGAAGGCTTCGAGCGTGGCGATCTGGCGCGAGACCGCGCTTTGCGTCAACGCCAGCTCTTGTGCGGCGCGCGTGTAGCTTTCGTGGCGTGCCGCGGCGTCGAAGCAGACCAGTGTTTGAAGGGGCGGAATCTTGCGGCGCATTCAGGGCTTTCGGCGGTTCATGTATTCCATCGACGCATATCTGACTGAGTATTGCTCGTTTGCGCCAGGCTGCGTGCGTCGCTACGATCGGCCTATTCCCCTCACCTCATTTCCGGAGACAGCCTCATGGCCGCCAAAGCGCAATTTCACTGGGACGACCCGTTTTTGCTCGACCAGCAACTTACCGAAGACGAACGCATGGTGCGTGACGCGGCCAATGCCTACTGCCAGGAACGCCTGCTGCCGCGTGTGGTCGAAGGCTTTCGCTCGGGCGAGACCGACCCGGCGATCTTTCGCGAAATGGGCGCACTGGGCTTGCTTGGTCCGACGATCCCTGAAGAGTACGGCGGCCCCGGCCTCAACTACGTCTGCTATGGCCTGATTGCGCGTGAAGTCGAGCGCGTCGACTCGGGCTACCGCTCGATGGCCAGCGTGCAAAGCTCGCTCGTCATGGTGCCGATCTACGAATTCGGCACTGAGGCGCAAAAGCAGAAGTACCTGCCCAAGCTGGCCACCGGCGAATGGATTGGCTGCTTCGGCCTGACCGAACCCGACCACGGCTCCGACCCCAGCAGCATGGTCACGCGCGCCAAGAAGGTGCCGGGCGGTTATTCGATCAGCGGCGCCAAGATGTGGATCAGCAATTCGCCGATCGCCGATGTCTTCGTGGTGTGGGCCAAAGAGGTGAGCGAGAGCGGCACGGTCGGGCCGATTCGCGGCTTCGTGCTTGAAAAGGGCATGAAGGGTTTGAGCGCACCCGCCATCCACAGCAAGGTCGGCCTGCGTGCCAGCATCACCGGCGAGATCGTGATGGACGGCGTGTTCTGCCCTGAAGAAAACGCCTTTCCAGAAGTGCAGGGGCTGAAGGGCCCATTCACCTGCTTGAACAGCGCACGCTACGGTATCTCCTGGGGCGCGCTCGGTGCGGCCGAAGACTGCATGCACCGCGCGCGCCAGTACGTGCTGGACCGCAAGCAGTTCGGTCGCCCGCTCGCCGCCAACCAATTGATCCAGAAAAAGCTGGCTGACATGCAGACCGAAATCGCGCTCGGCCTGCAAGGCTGCCTGCGCTTGGGCCGCATGAAGGACGAAGGCACGGCCTCGGTCGAGATCACCTCGATCCTGAAGCGCAACTCGTGTGGCAAGGCACTCGACATCGCCCGCCTGGCGCGCGACATGATGGGCGGCAACGGCATCAGCGACGAGTACGGCGTCGCGCGGCACCTGGTCAATCTCGAAGTGGTGAACACGTACGAAGGCACGCACGACATTCATGCGCTGATCCTCGGCCGCGCGATCACCGGCATTGCTGCTTTCGCGAACTGATCCGACCAGACTTCATTGGGTAGACATGGCGCAAGCAGCCCTCGACGGCATCAAGGTTCTCGATCTTTCGCGCGTGCTCGCGGGCCCGTGGTGCACGCAGATCCTGGCCGACCTGGGGGCCGACGTCGTCAAGATCGAGCGGCCCGGCGTGGGCGACGACACACGCACCTGGGGCCCGCCATTCCTGAAAGACGCGGAAGGCAACACGACCAACCAGTCGACCTACTACACCGCGTGCAACCGCAACAAGCGGTCGGTCACCATCGACATGACGACGGCCGAAGGCCAGGCGCTGTTGAAGCGCATGGCGGCGCAGAGCGACATCCTGGTGGAGAACTTCAAGACCGGTGGCCTCGCGCGGTACGGGCTCGACCAGGAGAGCCTGCGTGCCGCCAATCCACGGCTCATCTACTGCAGCGTGACCGGCTTCGGTCACGATGGCCCGCACGCCACGCGCGCCGGCTACGACCTGATGATCCAGGCGACCAGCGGCATGATGAGCATCACCGGCCGGCCCGACGAAGTGCCCGGTGGCGGACCATTGCGCGTAGGTGTGGCGCTCACCGACCTGTTCACCGGCGTCTATGCGAGCACCGCCATCCTCGCCGCGCTTGAGGTGCGGCACCGCACCGGCGAGGGCCAGCACATCGACATGGCGTTGCTCGATGTCGGCATGGCGATCCTGGCGAACCAGGCCAGTGCGTTCCTGAACACCGGCGTGGCGCCGCATCGACAGGGCAACAGCCATCCGAGCCTGGCGCCGTACCAGGACTTTCATACGCAAGACGGCTCGATGCTGCTGGCGATCGGCAACAACGGCCAGTTCGCGCGCTTCTGCGAGGCCGCCGGCCATGCCGAGTGGGCCAGCGATCCGCGCTACGCCACCAACACGTTGCGCGTGAGACACCGCGAGGTGTTGATCCCCGACATGGAAGCCGTCACGCGCACGCGGACCACCGCCGCGTGGATCGCGCTGCTCGAAGACAAGGCCGTGCCCTGCGGCCCGATCAACGACATCGCGCAAGCCTTCGACGACGAGCAGGTGAAGTCGCGTGGCCTCGCCGTGACGATGCAGCGCGATGCCGGCGACGGCATCGAAAGCATCGTGGGCGTCGCGAGCCCATTGCGCCTGCAGGCCACGCCACCGGTGTTGCGTCATGCGCCGCCCGCGCTAGGTCAGCACACCGACGAGGTGCTGGCCGAACTCGGCATGGGCGCGGCGCAGATCGCGGCACTGCGAACGGCGGGCGTGCTCTGACGCTGCACCGGCGCTCGAGCGAAGAGCGTGCAGAGCGCGCAGCGGCCGTGCCTGCGCCCGATACGCTGACGCCGGCCGATCGCTACGCCGAGCTCTTTGCGGCGGTGCAGGGCGCGCGCGTCTTCGCCGACAGCAAGACTTTCGTCGATTGCGCGCCGCGCATCGATCCTGCAGCGATCCTCGCGGCGTACCGCGCGCAACGCGACCGGGCGGACTTCGATCTGCCGGCTTTCGTCGATGCGCATTTCGAGGTGCTGCAGCCGACCCCCAGCGATTACGTGTCGGTGCCGGGCCAGCCCATCGCCGATCACATCGACGACCTGTGGCGCGTACTGACGCGGGAGCCGCTCGACCATCCGCCGCGCGGCTCGTTGCTGCAGGTGCCGCACGCCTACGTGGTCCCGGGCGGCCGCTTCGGCGAGCTGTACTACTGGGATTCGTACTTCACGATGCTGGGCTTGTCGGCGAGCGGCAAGGCCGGGTTGCTGCACGACATGGTCGGCAACTTCGCGCACCTGATCGACACCTATGGCCATGTGCCGAACGGCACGCGCACCTATTACCTGACGCGGTCGCAGCCACCGTTGTTCGCCTTCATGGTCGAGTTGGCGGAACAACTCGACGGTGTCGACGGCATTGATTTTTTACGGCAGTTGAAGCGTGAGCACGCGTGGTGGATGAGCGGCAGAGACGCGCTCGAATCGGATCGGACAAGCCAAACTGGCGCGGCGAACCGCCGTGTCGTGCGCTTGCCCGATGGCGCATTACTGAACCGCTATTGGGACGAGCGCGACACGCCGCGCGAAGAAGCCTGGCTCGAAGACGTCACCACCGCCAAGGCCGCGGAAGCGCAGGGGCGCGACGCTTCGGAGGTGTATCGGCACCTGCGCGCGGCGGCCGAATCCGGTTGGGACTTCAGTTCGCGCTGGCTGACCGAGCCGTTGCAGTGCGATGCAGATGCGGCCGTGAAGGGCGGCGCGGCCGACGCCGCATCGCTGGCGGGCATCTGCACCACCGACATCGTGCCGGTCGATCTCAACGCCCTTTTGTACAAGCTCGAATCGGTGATCGCGACCGTGTCTGCACGTGCCGGCGATGCGGTCGGCGCAAGCGACTTCGCGCATCGCGCTTCCGTGCGCAAGGCGGCCGTCGTGAAGTGGCTTTGGGACGATGCGCAGGGCGCGTTCTTCGATCACGACTGGCGGCTCGCGCGTCGCCGCAGTTGCCTGACGGCTGCCGGCATCTCGACGCTGTTCGCCGGCCTCGCCGATCCGGCGCAAGTCGAAGCGATGGCGGCAACCGTTTCGCGCAGGCTGCTGGCCCCCGGCGGCCTGTCGACCACCGCATGCACCAGTGACCAGCAGTGGGACCAACCCAATGGATGGGCCGCGCTCCAGTGGATGGCGATCCAGGGCTTCGCACACTACGGCGAGATGGCACTGGCACGCACCATCGCGCACCGCTGGCTGGCCACCGTGGCCGCGGTGTACGAGCGCGAAGGCAAGCTGGTCGAAAAGTACACGCTGCGCCAGCAAGAACACGACGCATCGGCTGGCGGCGGTGGTGGCGAGTACCCGTTGCAGGACGGCTTCGGCTGGACCAACGGCGTCACGCGGGCGTTGCTGGCAGCGCATCCGGCGCACACCGCCAACGACTGCGTCTCGAACGCACCGGTGCCGAAGCACCGTTAGCCCGCGACCGGAAAGCGGTCCTGCCCACGCGTGGTGTGGGCGACAAATCGCGGCATCCAGGCGTTGGCACGGCCTGGAACGAAGATTGCAGTAAAGGAAGTAATCGACACTTTTGTCGGTATTTTCCCCTGACCCGCAGGCATCGCCGATCCCATGAAAGCCCTCGACCAACTCATTCGCGACGTGCCGCCCGGACGCACGATCGTCGTGCGTGCGCAGGCGCTCGGCTTGAGCGAGGGCGCGTTCGTCAGGTTCGTGAACGAAATCAAGGAAGACGAAGGCATCGACGATTTCGATCTGGTTCAGCTGCACCGTTTGGGCGACAGCGGATGGCAGTCGCTCGACCTGCTGGCCGCGGGTGGCGCTAGCGGCGCAGTCGACGCGGTCTCGCTGCGCCGACGCAAGGCCTAGACGCGGTCGGGCGACTGAGGTCGCCGGGGGGGTCGTCAGGGGATAAGCTGCGCCGGTCTGCTTTTGCGAGTAAACCGAGGAATCCGCCATGTCGAATCGCCCGTCCGTTCCCCTCGCTGAACGCGCGCATGCCGTGGCGCTCCCCAAGTCGGGCCGAATCGCCGGCCTCTACGACGGTGCCTTTCTGGCAGACGCCTTCGCGATTCGCCTGCCGGCCGGCGCAACGCACGACCCGCTCGCACTCGCGCGCTTCGCCCTCGAACGCCCGGCTCCATGGGTCGATCGCCTGATGCGTCTGCGCGACGGGCTGGTGTCGCTGTTCGGCCTCAAAACCGCCAAAGCACTGCGTGCCGACACGTCGACTCGCACGCCGCGCGTCGGCATCTTTCGGATTTACGAAACGCATGCCGATGAAGTCGTGCTCGGCGAGGACGACCGGCATCTGGATTTTCGCGTGTCGGTGCGGCGCGGACCGTCTGCGACGGCGGGTGAGGGCGACGAGCTGGTGGCGGTGACAGTGGTGCATTGCCACAACCTGCTGGGTCGCAACTACATCCGTTTGATCGCGCCGTTCCATCGCATGGTGGTGCGGTCGGCGCTCGACCGCGCGGCGCGATCAGGCTGGCCGATGGCAGTGCCGGCCTGACTTGGGTGATCACCTGCGCGATGGCCTGCGTGGCTGATCAGCGCACCTTCGACGCGTACCCGCCCTCGATCCAGGCCCCCGCGCTGGCCGACGTCAGCTTGAAGGTCGGTGGCACACGCGCCTCGCCCAGTTGCACGCCGGACTCGTCCTGCGCAGTGAGTACGGCGTAGGGGTTGTCTTCGTCCGGCACGATCTGTAGCGCGACGCGTATGCGCCCCGAGCCGTCGCCGATGTTGACGTGCTTGTTGAGTTGCCCGTGGAGCTGCTGCTCGTGGCGCCGCAGCACTTCGGCAGCCGTTTTGACGAGCGTGTGAAAGGCAGAAGGGTCCAGCGGCTTCGGATTCTTCTTGTCGCGTCCCATGGTCCACGGGCCGACCAGTGCCGGCTCGGGGTCGCCGTGGCGTGTCATCTCGACCGCCCAGCCGTCGTCGTCTTCGTTCTTCACCACCTTGGCGGTCCAGACCTCGTCGCGCCAAAGCCTTGGTTCCTGAATGGGGAGGTTCTCTTCGCTATCGTTGTTGTCGTTCATGCCTGAAGTTTTGCACAAGGAGCCCATCGTGAATCCAATGTCCGATCGTTTGCGGCAGGCGCGCGCCCAGTGGCACCACGTGGGCGACGAGCGCCCGGCCTTCGCCACTCCGCCGCAGCCGGGTCAGGAATCGGTCTGGGACTATCCCCGGCCGCCGCGCATCGCGGCTGATGCACGTGAGGTCGTCGTCACATTCGGCGCGCTGGAGATCGCCCGCACGCGGCAAGCTTTGCGGGTGCTCGAAACAGCGAGTCCGCCCACCTTCTACCTGCCGCAAGCGGACGTGCAGATGGCACTGCTCGTTGCGGTCGCTGGCAATTCGTTCTGCGAGTGGAAGGGCGATGCGCGTTACTGGTCGGTGGTGGCCGGCGCCGATCGCCTCGACGCGGTCGGTTGGTCGTACCCGGCGCCGTTCGATGAGTTCGACGCGCTGCGCGACCACATCGCTTTCTATCCGCAGCAGCTGGTGTGCACCGTCGATGGCGTGCGGGCACAGCCGCAACCGGGTCGCTTCTACGCCGGCTGGATCACGCCGGAAGTGGTCGGGCCGTTCAAGGGCGAGCCGGGTTCCGGCGGCTGGTGATGCGACGCGCTGCCTGAAAAGTCAAAACACCGACAAGCCGGTCTTTGCGACGAACAGCTCCAGCGCCTTCATGCCGAGCAGGGAGTTACCGGTGGCGTCGAGCGCCGGCGACCACACCGCGAGCGTGAGCCGGTCGGGCACCACCGCGACGATGCCGCCGCCCACGCCGCTCTTGCAGGGCAGGCCGATGTTGAAGGCCACGTCGCCGGCCGCGTCGTAGGTGCCGCAGGTCAGCATCAGCGCGTTGATGCGCCGCGTTTGCCGCTCGTTGGTGACCTCGGAATCCTGCTCGAACGGATGCGCGCCATCGCAGCACAGGAAGCCGGCGGCGCGCGCCAGTTGCTGACAATTCATGCGAATGGCGCACTGGTGAAAGTAGGTGTCGAGCACTGCCTCCACGTCGTTGTCGAGCTTGCCGAAGCTCTTCATGAAGTTGGCCAGCGCGATGTTGCGGTAACCGGTCGCGGCCTCTGAAGCCGCCACTTCCGCATCGAACTCGATCGGCTCGCCGCACAGGCTGGACACCAGCGCCAGGATGTCCGCCTTGGCGCTGCCGCGGTTTCCCTTGCCCTGGACGTGGCTCACCAGCCGGTCTGCCACTGCGATGGCACCGGCATTGATGAACGGGTTGCGCGGCTTGCCCTGTTCGTTCTCGAGCTGCACCAGCGAGTTGAAAGCGCTGCCCGAAGGCTCGCGGCCGATGCGCTCCCACAGCGCGTCGCCGAGGCGCTGCATGGCAAGTGTGAGCGTGAACACCTTGGACAGGCTCTGGATCGAGAACGGTGTCGCGCTGTCGCCGGCCGCGGCTTCTTCGCCGTTGCACGTATGCAGCGCGATGCCGAGTTGCTTCGGGTCGATGCACGCGAGCGCCGGTATGTAGCTGGCCACCTTGCCGTCCGCCCCGAGAAAGGGGCGCAGCGTGGTCACGATGTCTTCGAGCACGGCTTGGTAGTTCATCGCAGCGATCTCCGGTTCACCAGCACGATGCCCGCCGCCACGCCCACCAGTGCGAGCACCAGTTGCAGCGTCAACGCTTCGCCGAGCAACACCACGCCGAACACCAGTGCGAAGAGCGGCGTCAAAAAGCTGAACGACGACATTTGCGTGGCGGGGTAGTGCCGCAGCATCCACATCCACGCCAGGTAGGTCGCGAAGGCGCCGACGATGGTCTGCACTGCAATGGAACTCCAGGCCCATGTCGAATAGCTCAGGCTCCAGTGCTCACCGAGCGCCATCGAGACGAAGGGGCACACGATGGCCGCTACGCCGACTTGATAGAACAACGTCTTCTCGGGGCTTGCAGTTGCGAGCTTCGTCGTGCGCAACGCCAGCGTCGTCAGACCCCACAGCATGCCGGCCGCAAGGCCCAGCGCGTCGCCCCGCAACTGGGCCGATGTGCTGTGGCCGAAGCTCTCGCTGAAAGCCAGCACGACGCCCGCGAATGCGATGGCCAGCCCGGTCCATTGCAGCGCGCGCATGCGCTCGGACGGCACCCAGCGCGGCAGCAGCAAGGCGACCCAGAACGGCGCTGTATAGAGGAACACGGTAAGGCGGGAGGCAGAAGTGTTCTGCAGCCCGATGTAGATGCCGATGAACTCGCCGGTGAAGAGCAAGCCCGCCAGCAGGCCCGCGCCCAGGGTGCCGTCGCGCCGGAACAGCGGTACGCCGCGCCACCGGCACCAGAGCCATAACAGCAGTACGGCGCCGGACGTGCGGATCGAGGCTTGCCACAACGGCGGGACTTCCGCGACGGTCGTCTTGATGAGAATCTGCTGCCCGCCCCACGTGGCGCAGCAGACGATGAGCAGAGTGATGGCGAGGGTGTCTAGGTGGATTTTGCGTTCGATCATTCGGGGGGGCGGGTCGCTGTCTGGAAACGTGAAGATAAACCCATCGGCATGGGGCTCCGCGGGGTATGCACGCCGAGCGTGCGTCTCGACTGGGCATAGGCCACCGAGCAGTTGGGGGCTAGAGTGGGCCGGAATGCATCCTTCACCTCAACCACCTGATCAATCATGACCCCTCTGCCTTTGTTGGCCATCCCCGGCCTGATGAACGACGAACGCGTCTGGAAGCACCAGCAGGAGGCCCTCGCGCCGGACCGCGAAGTGTGCATCGCCGACATCACGGCGTACGGCAGCGTGCACGAGATGGCCTCTGCTGCTCTGGCGAGCGCCCCCGGTCCGCGCTTTGCACTGGCGGGGTTTTCGCTCGGCGGTTATGTCGCTCTGGAGATGCTCCGGCAGGCACCCGACCGGATCGCAGCGCTGGCGTTGGTCGACACGGGCGCCCGTGCGGACACGCCGGAATCGACCGACATGCGTCGGCGAATGGTCGCTGCCGTGGGCGCTGCGCCGGCCAACTTCGGCGCGGTGACGGCGGCCTTTCTCCCTCGCGTCATCCACCCTTCGCGGGCGCACGATGACGAACTGATCGACCTGTTCACGGACATGGCTCGGGCCGTCGGCGTCGAAGGATTCGTGCGGCAGCAACAAGCGGCCATGCTGCGCATCGACAGCCGGCCCACGCTTCCAGATATTCGGTGCCCTGTTCTGGTGATGTGCGGTCGCGAAGATCTGACCACGCCCCTCGCGCTCAGCGAGGAAATGGCTGCAATGATTCCCGGCGCCCGGCTGGTCGTGATCGAGACGTGCGGGCATATGGCACCGCTGGAGCGACCTGACGAGGTGACGCAGGCCATGGTCGATTGGTTGGGCAGGGCGCAGTAGGCCGAGCCGCGGCATCGGCCAGACCAGTCCAAACCGGCCCCATGCCCAGGCCGCGCGCCACCAGCCTGCGCTGGCTAAAGAGGGTGCTCGGTATAGAAGCGCCCGCCGTGATACAGCAACGGCGACGCGCCCACGTTGTGCGTGCAGCGCTCCACTTCGCCGACGAAGATGATGTGATCGCCTTCGTCGTAGCGGCTGCGGTTGAAGCATTCGAAGCTCGCTGCCGCACCCACCAGCACGGGGGCGCCACTCAGCCCTTCGGTGAACGCGACATCGGCCCAGCGGTCGATGTTCTTGGTCGCGAAGCGTTGGGCCAGTGCTTTCTGATTCGCAGCGAGGATGTTGATGGTGTAGTGCGATCCGGCGCTGATGGCTGGCATCGACGATGCGCTCAGCGCCAGGCTCCAGAGCACCAGCGGCGGATCGAGCGAGACCGAGTTGAAGCTGTTGGCCGTGAGCCCGACCAGGTTGCCGTTGGCCGCGCGCGCGGTGACGATGGTCACGCCGGTGGCGAACATGCCAAGCGCGTTCCGGAACTCGTCGACCGAGAAAGAGGGCGCTTGCGCCTGGGCGGGGAGGGTCACTGGCATCACTGGCATCACTGGCTGAGCAGTCGTCTAAAAGAAGATCTTCATTCTGGCCGATCGCGCTGCGCTGCGCTGTCGTCGAAGCGCCTGTTCGCACGCGAACGCGACTAGCCGAAGAACCAGTAGCAGACCGCGATCGCCGCGACGACGCCGGCCAGTTCTGCCAGCAGCGCACAAGCCACCGCATGGCGCGCCCGCTGGATGCCGACCGCGCCGAAGTACACCGCCAGCACGTAGAAGGTGGTCTCGGTGCTGCCCTGAATGGTTGCGGCGACCAGCGCCGGAAAGCTGTCGACGCCCTGGCTTTTCATGGTCTCGATCAGCATCGCCCGTGCCGCGCTGCCTGAAAAAGGCTTGACCAGCGCGGTCGGCAGCGCATCGACGAAGCGTGCGTCCAGGCCGCCGGCCGTCACCAGCCAGCGCAGCCCGCCGAGCACGATGTCGAGCGCGCCCGAGGCACGCAGCACCCCTACGGCGCACAGCATGGCGACCAGGTAAGGCAGCAGGTTCTTCGCGATGTCGAAGCCTTCTTTCGCGCCTTCGACAAAACATTCGTAGACCTTCACACGACGCAGCGCCCCGGCCACGACGAAGATCAGGATGATGCAGAACAGCACGAGGTTGCCGAGCAGCGACGACAGCGACGCGATGGCCGCCGCCGAAAGCGTGCCGAGCAGCGCCATGAAGCCGCCCAGCAGCAGCGCGCCCGGCAACAGATAGGCCAGCACCACCGGATCCCACAGCCGCAGGCGCTGCACCACTGCGACCGACAGCAGGCCGACCAGCGTCGATGCGCTCGTGGCCAGCAAGATCGGCAAAAAGACCATCGTCGGGTCGGCCGCGCCCTGCTGCGCGCGGTACATGAAGATCGTTACCGGCAGCAGCGTGAGTGACGATGCGTTCAGCACCAGGAACAGGATCTGCGCATTGCTGGCCATGGTCGTGCTGGGGTTGAGCGTCTGCAACTCGCGCATCGCCTTCAGGCCGATCGGCGTGGCCGCGTTGTCCAGGCCGAGCGCGTTGGCCGCGAAGTTCATCGTGATGAGGCCCAGCGCCGGATGGCCTGCCGGCACCTCAGGCATGAGCCTCCGGAACAGCGGCCCGAGCGCGCGGGCCAGTGCAGCGACCAGCCCCGCTGCCTCGGCGATGCGCAAGAAGCCGAGCCACAAGGTCAGCGTACCGAACAGCAGCACCATCACCTCGACCGACAACCGCGCCATCGCGAACAGGCTCTCGACCAGCGCTGCGAACACGGCCGCATCGCCGCCGATGAGCCAGCGCCCGAAGGCGGCCAGCGCCGCCACCACGAAAAACCCCAGCCACAACCCGTTGAGCACGCGCGTCCTTCTCGATGCCGGCCGATGATAGAGGCGGCCCGAGCCAGACCCAGAGATGTTCACGGCGGACTCAGGAGAAGGAATTCAAGACGATTGAGGGTGACTCGATGGCGGCGCGCACAGGCCGCAGTTCCTCACTACAGTTCGCCCATGCAGTTTTCCCCACGACATTTCGCCAGTGGCCTCCTTGCGCTGGCGACCCTTTTGCTCGGCGGGTGCTTCACGCTGCCGCCAGCCGTGCCGAACACACCGAGCTACGCCATCACCGACGTCGCGAAGACGACGCTTGCCAAGCTGGCGGCGCAAGGAGCACCCCCCGTGGCGCCCGACGGCTCGCCGTTCTCCGGGTTCCGCCTGTTGCCCGAGGCGGCCTTCGCTTTCGACGCGCGCATCTCGCTGGCGCGCAATGCGGAGAAGTCGCTCGACGTTCAGTATTACCTCATCAACAACGACGACGTCGGACTGCTCCTGCTGAGAGAGCTGCGCGAGGCGGCGGAGCGGGGCGTGCGCGTGCGGCTGTTGATCGACGACCTCTACACCGGCGGAGAAGACGAGTTGTTCGCTTCGTTCGCTGCGTTCCCCAATGTCGAGGTGCGGTTGTTCAATCCGTTGCCGTCGCGGGTGAGTTCGCTGCCGGCCCGGCTGGCCTTGTCGATCTTCGATTTCGACCGCATCAACCATCGCATGCACAACAAGCTGCTGGTGGCCGACAACAGCTTCGCCGTGTCGGGCGGTCGCAATATCGCCAACGAGTACTTCATGCGCAGCACCGAGGCGAACTTCATCGACATGGACGTGGTGTCGAGCGGGCCGATCGTGCACGACATGTCGAAGGCGTTCGACATGTACTGGAACAGCTCGCACGTTCGGCCAATCGAGACCATCGCCCCGCTCACCGTCTCGAAAGACGAGGCGCAGCACCGCTTCGACGAACTGGCGCGCACCGCTGTGCCCGACGTGCCGCTGCGGCCGCGCGACGTGCTCGAGAAATCGCCATTGGGCGAAGAACTGCTGACCGGCAGGATCGATCGCCGCTGGGCCACGGCGCATCTCTTCGCGGACAACCCCGACAAGATCACGCGCGACCGTAACGCGGCGTTTCGCGGCAGCGTGACCGAAGGGGCGTTGGGCGTGATCGACACCGCGAAGAAGAAAGTGGTCATTGCTTCGCCGTACTTCATTCCCGGGCCGATCGGCATGGCGATGATGCGCAAGCAGATCGACGCCAACGTCAGCGTGGTGGTGGTCACCAACTCGCTCGGCTCGACCGACGAGCCGCTGGCCTACGCGGGCTACGAGCGATACCGGGCCGACATGCTGAAGGTCGGCGTGACGATCTACGAAATCGCGCCGCGCTACACCTTCAACAAGCGCTTCGGCGATTTCGGCAAATCGATCAGCCGGCTGCACGCCAAGCTCGCGATGATCGATGACTCGCGCATGTTCGTGGGCTCGATGAATCTCGACCATCGATCCGCCGCGGTCAACACCGAACTCGGGCTGGTGATCGACAGCCCGCCGATGGTCGAGGAGTACAACAAGCTCGTGACCGGCCCGCGCACCGACGACCTCGGCTACCGCCTGCGCCTGACGCCCGATGGCCGCCGCGCGCAGTGGGTCGAGTACGACGACCAGGGCGGCGACATCGTTCATGAAGACGTGCCGGGGGAGTTCCTGTGGCTGCGCTTCAAGAACTGGCTGCTGCTGCCGATCGTGGGGGAAGACCTGCTCTAGGCGCTTCGTTTCGCCTGCTTTTCACAATTCGCGGCGCCGCACAATCCGGGCGATGAATTTGCGCCGTCGTGATTTGAATCGGGCTGCTCTCTGGCTGGCCCTGGGAGCTTGGGGAGTGCGGCCGACGACGACACGTGCTGCAGGCGCGGTGGGTGCGCCGCGCTGGCAGGGCAATCCGTTTTCGCTCGGCGTGGCGAGCGGCCAGCCGCGGCCCGACAGCGTCGTTTTGTGGACACGCTTGCTGCCGGATGCGGCAATCGAATCCGGCTGGAATGCCGAAGCCGAGTGCCCGGTGCGCTACGAAATCTTCGGCGACGAGGCGCTCCGGCAACCGATGCGAAGCGGCGAGGTCATGGCCTGGCCGTCACGAGCGCACAGCGTGCATGTGCGCGCCGACGGGCTCGCGCCGGGGCGCAGTTACTGGTACCGCTTCACATGCGGCAATGCGGTGAGCACGGTCGGACGTACCTGCACTGCGCCGGCAGCCGATGCCGAGGTGCAACGCCTCCGTTTCGCCCTGGCCTCGTGCCAGCATTGGGAGCAAGGTTTCTTCACGGCGCACCGCGAGATCGCGCAGCGCGATCTCGACTTCGTGATGTTCGTCGGCGACTACATCTACGAGGGCAGCAGCCCGGCCTACACCGTGCGGCAGCACGGCAGCTGGACGCCGCACACGCTGCCCCAATACCGGGCGCGGCATGCGCTCTACAAAAGCGACGCCGACCTGCAGGCGTCGCACGCCGCGCATCCGTGGATCGTGACGCTGGACGATCACGAGGTGGTCAACGACTACGCCGACGATCGCGATCCGGCGTACACCGGTCCCGCGCGGTTTTTGCAGCGTCGGGCCGCTGCTTATCGGGCTTACTTCGAACACATGCCGCTGTCGGTTCCGCCGCAGGGCGCGGCCATGCAGATCCACGACCGATTTACATGGGGTCGGCTGGCCGACATCTGGACGCTCGATTCCCGCCAGCATCGCAGCCATCATGCGTGCCCCGATTCGCAACGCGACAACGGCCGCAGCGTGATCGGCTGCGCCGAGCTCGAAGACGCATCCCGCACCATGCTCGGCGCTGAGCAGGAGCAATGGCTGGCGGCTGGCCTCGCGGGGGCGGCGCGTCGCTGGAAGCTGATCGGACAGCAGACGCAGATCAGCGCTACCAGCGCCGACACGCCGCAAGGCCGCAGTGTCTGGACCGACGGCTGGGACGGATATCCGGCGGCGCGCCGCCGCTTGCTGCAGGGCATCGCGGAGGCCGGCGTGCGCAATGTCGTCGCGCTCGGCGGCGACGTGCATCGCCATGCTGCCGCCAACCTGCGCGTGGTGCCTAACGATGCAGCCTCGCCGATCGTCGCGACCGAGTTCGTCGGCGGCTCGTTGACCTCACGCGGAGCCAGCCAGGCCGCCATGGCGCGCATGCGCCGCGACAACCCGGACGTGCTGCATGCCCGCGGCGACGAGCGTGGCTGGGCATTGCTCGATCTGCGGCCCGATGCGTTGCAATGCGAGTACGGGGCGACCGCACATCCGGTGGCGGCCGATGCGGTGTTCAGCCGGCAGGCGGCGTTCACTGTGCTGGCAGACCGTGCCGGGATCGAAGCGGCTTAACGAGGCTGCTTGGGCACGGTGATCAGCATGTCCGGTCGAAACGCATCCTGCTCCCCCTTGCTTCGGTAACCCAGGGGATTGGCGACCACCCGGCAGCCGTCCTCGACGTAGTCGAAAGCGCAGTGCAGATGCCCGTGCAGCCAGAGGTCGGTGAGCGGCAACAGTCCATCCAGGGAATTGCAGAAGCCAGCGGTGCCGGGTGCGAGGCCATAACGCGGGTCGGCGCTGGCGAGCGTCGGCGCGAAGTGGGTGACAGCGACCGTGGCGCCGTCAAACGGTTCAGACAAGGCCTTGCGCAGCCAAGCTTGACACGTAAGTGAGTGCTCTCTCAGCAGGCCGGACATGAAGGGCTGACCGCCGCGCGCAGTGGCGGCCTTTCTCAAGTAGAAGTCGGCAGCGCGCATCGCTTTGCCTCGCTTCTTGAGCGCCTGAGCCAGGCCGTCCGACGGTTCGACCAAGGCATCGAAATCAGCCCAGAGGGTGGTCCCGACAAAACGCACGCCATCGATCACTAAAGTTTCGCGCTCGAGCCACTGGATGCCGAGTACCCCGCAAAGTTCGCGCAGCCGCGCATGCGTGACGTCGAAATCGGCGTTGTCGTATTCGTGGTTGCCAGGCACATACAAGACAGGCACCGGCCAGCCATGCAGCGGAGAAAAGCGTGTGAGCCCGAAGTCCGGCGCGGTCAGCCGCGAGCCTTCCTGGTACGAGCCGACATCGCCGGCCAACACGAGCAGGTCGGCGCCCGGCGCCGGTGCAATCTGGAGGCGGGGGTGGGATTCGATGTGCAAATCCGAGAGCAACTGCAGTTTCATCGTCGATCAGTTTCCATGACGCCATGCAGAGCGCGCATAAGATCGCTCTAGATATCTAAGGGATAACCCTTATTATTCTTCTCTATCTACTCAGGCGCCGCCCCAGGCCGCGCAATGTCATGTTCAGTCTATTTGCCTTTTCAGCCACGTTCGTTCGTTCGCTCCTCCAAACCAGCGCCAGCGCCGCGCCCGAAAGCCTGGCTGCCGTGTTGATGGAAAGCGCTGGCAGCCGTGCCGGTAGCGACGCCCGCCAGGCACAAGAGCTGCGCGTCGCAGCTAGCGCCTGGCTCAGCGTCGTCCGCTGAGTACCGATGTTGCGAACGCCGCTGCGGCCGACCGCAACAAAGCATCCCGCAGCCACTCGTGCGCATGGATGTGCTGCGCGCGCCGATGCCACACCGCATCGACATGCACCAGCGGCTGGTCGAACGGCAGGTCGCGCATCACCAATCGCTCGTCCACCCCGGTGACGTTGACGAAGTGGCGCGGCAGCACCGTCAGCAAATCGGAGCCTGCGACGACACGACCCGCGGTAAAGAACTGGTTCACCGTGACGGCGATGCGTCGTTCGCGGCCCAGGGCGCCCAACGTCTGGTCGACGAATCCGTACGGCCGGCCCGAGAAACTCACCAGCAGATGCCGTGCGGCACAGTAGGCGTCCAGCGTGAGTGGGCTGGCGGCCAGCGGATGGTCGCGCCGCATCACGCACACGTATTGACCGACATACAGCCGTTGTGTTTCGAACGGCACGCCGACACCCGACTGGCTGCGCGCCGCCAGGCTGGCGGTGACCGCCGGGAAATAGCCGATCGCCATGTCGGCCTCCTCGTGCTCAAGCAAGCCCCGCGGGTCGCGCGTCGTGAGCGGCAACACGCGCAATGAGATGCCGGGCGCTTCCAGTTCCGCGATCCGCACCAGGCCCGGCATGAGCTCGGCGGCGGTGGCGTCGGCCATGGCCAGCAGAAATGTGGTGTCGGATGTGCTGCTGTCGAATTCGCCCGGTGCAAGTGTGTGTTGCAGCTGACGCAATGCATCGCGCACGGTGGGCCACAGCGCCAGGGCGCGAGCCGTTGGTTCCACTCCGGCACCGGAGCGACGCACCAGCTCGTCGCCGAGAACGTCGCGCAGGCGCCGGAGCGAGTTGCTGACCGCCGGCTGGGTAATGGCGAGGTTGCGGGCCGCCCGCGTGAGGTTGCGCTCCGCCATCACTTCGTCGAAAACGCGAAGCAAGTTCAGATCCAGTGTGCGGAAGTTAACGTCCATCAGTGGCGTGAATGATAAACATCAAGAAGATAAAGTGGCGAAGCAGTAGGGCAAACCCTAATATCAATGCATCGGCTCACGCCACACCCGTTCCTTAGGAGGAGCACCATGACTTCTTTCGTCCATGTCGACCAACCCTCGCAGCACGCCGGCCTGAACCGCGCTACCGCCGCCTTCGACAACATTCGCAATGCCGGCCAAGGCGTGACGCGCTTCGGCCTTGCCTTCCGCTTGTTGATCGCTGCCGGCGTCGTGCTGCTCGCTGTGTCTACCCAACTCACCACGCACGAATTCGATGCCGGCTGGATGGCCGCCTGGATCTCGCTGTGCGCCATCGCTTTTGGCGTGATCGCGTTGAGCGCCAACAAGATCGGACCGACGACGAGCCGCATCGCCACCGCCTGGCGCGGTATGGCACAGCGCCGCGCCAGCGCGTTGGCCGATGAGCGCTTTCTGGCGCATGCCTCGTACGACCCGCGCGTGCTGATGGAACTGCAAGCCGCGATCACGCGCCAGCAGGCCGACGGAGAGCTGCCATTGGTAGCATCCGCAAAGGTCGATGCCGTGGTTCGCGCTCAGCAAACCCGCCGCAAGCCGACGCTGCATGAAGTGTTGGCCAACCACAAGAACCTGTCGCGTTACTACTGAGTGACGGAGCAGTCATCGAGCGCCCGCCCGGTGCGCAAATGAAAAAGCCGCCCGAGGGCGGCTTTTTCTATGGGCTAACGAGTGATCACGCCGCCAGCCGCTTTTCGATCGCTGCCTTGGTCGCCGGCAATTCCGCAGGCAGATGGTGCGCCAGCTGGGTGAACAGCTCATCGTGCAGCTTCAGCTCCGCAAGCCAGGCGGCCTTGTCGATGCTGGTCACGGTGTCGAACTGCGCGGCGCTGAAATCGAGCCCAGTCCAGTTCAGGTCTTCGTAGCGCGGGCTCACCCCTGTGATGTGCGCCACGCCTTCCCCTGCCTTGCCTTCGATGCGGTCGATCATCCACTTAAGCACGCGCATGTTCTCGCCGTAGCCGGGCCAGACGAACTTGCCGTCTGCGCCTTTGCGGAACCAATTGGTCGTGTAGATTTTCGGCAACGATGCCCCCGATGCTTTGAGCTTTTTGCCCAGATCGAGCCAATGCTGGAAGTAGTCGCTCATGTTGTAGCCCATGAACGGCAGCATCGCGAATGGGTCGCGGCGCACCACGCCGGCCTGGCCGGTCGCTGCGGCCGTGGTTTCCGAACCCATCGTGGCAGCCATGTACACGCCTTCCACCCAGTCGCGCGCTTCAGTCACCAGCGGCACCGTCGTCGAGCGACGGCCGCCGAAGATGAAGGCGTCGATCGGCACGCCCTTCGGGTCGTCCCAAGCTTCGTCGAGCGCAGGGTTGTTGGTCGCGGCGACAGTGAAGCGCGCATTCGGATGCGCAGCGGGCTTGAGCTTGCCACCGACACCGGTTTCCTTTGCGATGGCGGGCGTCCAGTCCTTGCCCTGCCAGTCGATCAGGTGCGCTGGCAACGCCTTGCCGGGCGCGTCCTGCTCCAGGCCTTCCCACCACACGTCGCCATCGTCGGTCAGCGCGACGTTCGTGAAGATCACGCCGTCGTTCAGGCTGCGCATGCAGTTGGGATTGGTCAGCATGTTGGTGCCCGGGGCCACGCCGAAATAGCCGGCTTCAGGGTTGATGGCGCGCAGTGAGCCGTCTGCCTGGGGCTTGATCCAGGCGATGTCGTCGCCGATGGTCGTGACCTTCCAGCCTTCGAAGCCGGCGGGCGGCACCAGCATCGAAAAGTTGGTCTTGCCGCACGCACTGGGGAAGGCCGCGGCCACGTGGTACTTCTTGCCCTCGGGATTCGTCACGCCAAGAATGAGCATGTGTTCAGCCAACCATCCTTCCTCGCGGCCCATGGTCGAAGCGATGCGCAGCGCGAAGCATTTCTTGCCGAGCAACGCATTGCCGCCGTAGCCCGAGCCGTAGCTCCAGATCTCGCGTGTCTCGGGGTAATGAACGATGTACTTGGTCGTGTTGCAGGGCCAGGTCACGTCCTTCTGCCCGGCTTGGAGCGGCGCGCCTACCGTGTGCACGCAGGGAACGAACTCGCCATCGGCACCCAGCACGTCGTACACGGCCTTGCCCATGCGCGTCATGATCTTCATGTTGACCGCGACATAGGGCGAGTCGGACAGCTCGATGCCGATATGCGCAATCGGCGAACCTAAAGGGCCCATCGAAAACGGCACGACATACATCGTGCGGCCCTTCATGCAGCCGTCGAATAGCGGTTGCAGCGTCGTGCGCATTTCAGCCGGTGCCATCCAGTTATTGGTCGGGCCGGCTTCTTCTTTTTTGGCCGAGCAGATGTAGGTGCGGTCTTCGACACGGGCCACATCGACCGGGTCGGAATTGGCGAGGAAAGAGTTGGGCCGTTTGGCGGGATTGAGTTTCTTGAATGTGCCGGCGTCGACCAGTTGCTGGCAGAGGCGGTCGTATTCTTCTTTGCTGCCGTCGCACCAGTGAATGGCGTCTGGCTTGCACAAGGTGGCCATGTCGGCGACCCAGGCGATTAGCTTGGCGTTTTTTACGTACGAGGGTGCCTGAGTATTCAGGCCCTGCATCACGGGTGCGTTCATCGGAAGTCTCCTAAGTTGAAAATCGTCTTTTCGAACGGGACTTGGCGAGGCGCATCAACAGAGGGCACCGGCGCAAAAGCCGTCTGAGAAAACGTTTCTTTTTTTAAGAGTGCATCGACGCGGGCCGCACCGCCCGCAGACAACAGCGCGAAGCGCTGTCAGGCCAGGAAGACGGCGATGGACGCCAGCAGCAGCATCAGCACGGCGCCGGCAAGCGGCAGCACGATGGGCATCATCGGCACGATCGACTCGACAGCGTCGTGTTCGACGGCGGCCGCGTGGCCTGGATCGACAGGGGTGGGGGTGGACATTGAATTACCTCGGGGGACCAAAAAACTGGTGTCATTTTACTGGCGACGGGCCTTTATGCGGTGTAGGTGCTTGCCAGCCCCTGCACCTTCGCGACACCTGCTTGTCGCGCGTCGCGAAGACGCTCAGTGCTGCTCTTCGGCCTCGAAACCGGCCGCATGGAGTGCATCGAGCACGCTGGCTAAGTGAGGCCGACCGCGGGTCTGCAACACCAGTTCGACATCGACGTTTTGCGCTGCCTGCATGGTGAAGGCGCGCTGGTGATGCACTTCATCGACGTTAGCGCCCGCTTCCGCGACAGTGGCCGTGATCTCGGCAAGCGATCCCGGCACATCGCGCGCACTCACCCGCACACGAGCGAGTCGACCGGCGCGCACCATGCCGCGTTCGATGATGGCCGCCAGCAGCAGCGGATCGATATTGCCGCCCGACAGCACCAGGCCGACGCGCTTGCCCTTGAAGCGCTCCGGATGCCGGATCATCGCCGCCAGGCCCGCCGCGCCCGCGCCTTCGACCAGCGTCTTTTCGATCTCGAGAAGCATCAGCACCGCCTGCTCGATGTCGCCTTCGTCGACCAGCAGCCAATCGTCGACGTGCGTTGCGACGATGGCCTGCGTCAGCACGCCGGGCGTACCCACCGCGATGCCCTCGGCGATCGTGCTCCTGCCCTGCGCGTAGTGCGTGCCCTGAATCGCGTTGACCATGGCCGGGAAGCGTGTCGTCTGCACGCCGACGATCTCGATCCCGGGCTGGATCGCCTTGGCCGCCACCGCCATGCCGGCAATGAGCCCGCCGCCGCCGACCGAGATGACCAGCATGTCGAGGTCTGGCACGGATGCCAGCATTTCGAGTGCCACCGTGCCTTGGCCCGCGATGATGGCTTCGTCGTCGTACGGATGCACGAACGACAGGCCTTCGCTTTCCGCCAACTCGTAAGCATGGGCCCGAGCTGCCTCGAGCGTGTCGCCGTGCAGCACGACCTCAGCGCCGAAACCCCGCGTGCGCTCGATTTTCACGCCCGGCGTAAAGCGCGGCATGACGATCAATGCGCGCATCCCGAGTCGCTGCGCGTGGTACGCCACGCCCTGCGCATGATTGCCGGCCGACATCGCCACCACGCCCTTTACGCCGCTGTCGGACAGGTCGACCAGCTTGTTGCAGGCGCCCCGCTCCTTGAACGATGAAGTGAACTGCAGATTCTCGAACTTGAGAAACACCTGCGCGCCGACGATCTCCGACAACGTGCGTGACTCGACGCACGGGGTGTCGAGCAATTGTCCTTGCAGGCGCGCCGCAGCTCGCCGGATGTCTTCGATACCAACCATGTGAGAGATTGTGGACGGGATCGCAAACGCTAGGGTTTTTACTCTTCCCAAGTCTTCCCCAATCCGGAGGTCTGCGTTATGGTTTGCGTGGGTTTCCTTTTGCTAGCTGGAGATTGTCCGATGGTCAAGCGTTCCGGGGTCGATGTGGTGGCTGCTGCCGTGCGCGGGCAGGCATTGCCGTCCCCCGGGCTAAAGGAAGCGCCGGTGCTGGAGCTGATGTGCTCGCATTTCGTGCTCACGCTCGCGGCCAAGCAGGGACCGCGTTTCAACGTGCGGCGCGACCTCAATGGACTGCTTTCGCTGACCGGTCGCCACTTGGTCTGGCCCGAAACGGTGCTCAAGCGCCTGGGCGAATTTCTGGGCCGACGCTGCGCCGGCAACGAAGCCTGGAAGGGCGTCGAAACGCTGGATGGTCGCGCCCTGCTGGAGCGCCACGGCATGTGGCGCGGGCCTTATGAAGAAGGCACGCTGTTCTTCTATCTCGACGAGTACGCAAAGGACCAGCCGAAGGATCTGCTGTCGGTGCTGTCGGTCACGCGCGACTGGCTGACGCATGCGTTGCGCAAGCAATCGACGCTGGTCGAGAAAAACATCGAGGCGCTGGCCGGCCTGCTGCAACTGAACAAGGCCGAGCGCGCCCTGCTGCTCTACGGCACCTTGGCGCGTTATCAGCGCGACCTGCGCTCGCTGCTGGTCGAGTTCAAGGTCAACAATGCGCCCGAGGCCTATGCCGCCATCGCCGACATCGCGGGCGTGAGCGCCAGCGACGTGGGCGAGGCGTTGCGCGCGGGCTCACGGCTGGAGCGCATCGGGCTGGTCGAAAACCTGATCTCCGAACACAACATCACCGACCTGGCCGACCTGATGAAGGTCAGCGAAAAGCTGCCGCCGGTATTGATGCGCGAGTACCGCGACCACAACGAACTGATGGCGGTGTTCACCCGGCCATCGTCCAAAAGCACTCTCACGCCGCACGACTTTTCTTTCGTGCAGGAAGACGCGCAGATGCTTGTGACGCTGCTGCAGGCTGCCGTTGCGCGCAAGGAGCCCGGCGTGAACGTGCTGCTCTACGGGCCGCCCGGCACCGGCAAGACCGAGTTGGCCAAGGTCGTGGCGCAGGCTGCGGGGCTCGAACTGTTCGAGGTCGAGTACGCCGACCGCGACGGCAATTCATTGAGCGGCCGCGACCGCTATCGGTCGCTGCAGATTGCGCAGGTCTTTCTCAAGGGCAGCGCGCAGGCCGCCTTGCTGTTCGACGAAGTCGAAGACGTATTCCCGCCCATCAGCACCGAGGCCGCGCAGTTCATGGCGCGCGCCGAGCAGGTGTCGTCGTCCACCAGCGGCAGCGTCAGCGGCAAAGCTTGGGTCAACCAGATCCTCGAGTCGAACCCGGTGCCGACGCTGTGGGTCACCAACCGCATCGAGCAGATCGACCCGGCCTTTCGGCGCCGCTTTGCGTACCACCTCGAGCTCAAGTCGCCACCGCCCGGCGCGCGTGAGCAACTCATTAAGAAGACGCTGGAAGGCGTGATCGTCTCTGAAGCCTTCACCGCCAAACTGGCCGAGCGCAAGGGCCTGACGCCAGCGCAGATTCGCACCGCAGTGCGCTTTGCAGGCCTCGCCAAAACCGACGATGCCTCGGTCGAATCGTTGATCGAACGCCAGCTGAAAAATGCAGACCTGGCATTGGGCACGCTCGACAAATCACCTGGCAACCGGCGCAGCGTGACCACGTACGACCTCGACATGCTGAATGTCGAAACCCGGTTCGAGATCCCGCGCATCGTCGAGGCATTGAAGGCGCGGGGCCACGGCACGATGTGCTTCTACGGCGCGCCGGGCACCGGCAAGACGGCGCTGGCCGAGCACATCGCCAAGGCGATCGGCCGGCCGCTCATCATCAAGCAGGCCAGTGACCTGATGAGCAAGTACGTGGGCGAAACCGAGCAGAACATGGCGGCCATGTTCAAGGAGGCCGAGGCTGAAAAGGCCGTACTGCTGCTCGACGAGGCCGACAGCTTTTTGCAAGATCGGCGCGGCGCGCAACGTACTTATGAAGTGACGGAAGTCAACGAAATGCTGCAGGGCATGGAGCGCTTCGATGGCATCTTCGTGTGCACGACCAACCTGCTCGAAAGGCTCGACCAGGCGGCGTTGCGGCGCTTCACCTTCAAGATCAAGTTCATGCCGCTGACGGCAACGCAGCGGGAGCGCATGTTCGTGACCGAGGCGCTCGCCGGCGATGCGTCGCTGATGACTTCGGAGATCCGCAAGCGCCTTGCGCACCTCACGCAGTTGTGTCCGGGTGACTTCGCGGCGATCAAGCGGCAGACCGAGATCTTGGCGGCTGAGTTTTCAGCCGCTGAGTTTCTGGATCAGCTCGAAGCGGAGCACCGCATCAAGCCTGAAGTGCGTGAATCTCGTGGGATCGGATTCGTGCAGTAAGGCGAAAGTTTTCTGAAAATCTGCGACCGCCGTTCAGGCGCACGGACAGGCTCACAACCAACCGTTGTAGCCGCCCTACTTGAAATCGTGTTTGCACCGGAGTTCGTGTTCTTTTGCACGCGCATGCCGAGCCTATCAACGCGCTGACGCCCCGGCCAATGAGTGCAAGCCCGAGCATCGGCGCAGCACGGCAACGCAGTCTGCGTGTCCGGCTTTCAAGAAAAATATTCAGGGAAATCACAATGAAACATTCGTTTCGCCTCGTGGCGCTGGCCGCTGCATTCGTCTCTCTAAGCGCTTCGGCTCAATTCAGCAATGTCGTCGTCGACGATGGCACTGCGGCAACGACCTATGGGTCCACCAACGCGACGCCTGGCGTTACTTCGGGCACGCCACAAGTGCAAACCGCGGTGTTGGGGGCGGGCGGGCTTAGCGTCGTCACGACGACAGTTGCTTTTGCAAGAGCGGATCATCTGCAGGTCAATGGCGACGTGACGTCCATGTCGCTGGGCGCCACCGGGGGCAGCGTCTCCTATACGAACAACACGGCGAACACGATCTCGCACTTTCAGGCTCTGCCTTCAGGCACTTTTGTCGGCGTGTCCGATGGCACGACGTTCATGGCGACGACCGGGCTGTTTTCTGATGGCACGACAGGACAAAACACGTTCCTCGGTCTGACCAATGCGGCGGGAATAGCGAACGTCGGTGGCATGACGAACGCCGGTGGCTTCAACAATAGCGCCAGCGGCATCACCAACGCCGGTGCCATCTCGGGCGTCACCTCGCTCATCGCAAGCGGGCCGGTGTCTGCGGGCAGCCTGAGCGTGAGCGGCGCGACAGCGACCAACGGCATCACCAACAACGGCAATCTCACGACCACCACTCTCGGCACCACCGGCAACGCCACGATCGGCGGAAATTTGAGCGTGGCGGGCGTCACGTCGACCAGCGGCATCAACAACAACAACAACGTCATCAGTGGCGTTGCAGCGGGTGTGGCCAGCACCGATGCAGCCAACGTGAGTCAGCTCAAGCAAATCTCCGATGCGCAGGCGACGGTCAACGTCAACCAGGCCACGACGAATGCCAGCCAGTCGACGTTCAATACGAATCAGGCCAACATCAATGCGGTCCAGGCGCAGACAAATGCGTTGCAGTCCGGCACCAATGCAAGGGTGCAGCAGCAACTCGTCGACAACCGAAAGGTCGCGAGTTCAGGGGTGGCATCTGCAGTGGCTGCAGCTTCGATCCCAGCACTCGAGCGTGACAAGAAGGTGGGCGTCGGCCTGGGTGTCGGCAACTACGACGGCAGCTCTGCATTTGCGCTCGGCGTCGCGGCGCGTGTCTCCGAATCTATGCAACTGAAGTTCACCGTCGGTAGCGGCAATGGCGGCCGTGTGTCGGCCGGCGCGGGCGGCATGTTCTCCTGGTAAGAATCCGAAGCGGCGTGCAGTCGTTTCAAGCCCGGAAGGCAATTGCCTTGCCGGGCTTTTTTGCGTTCGCCGCGCCGCTCAGTGGTCGGCCACGACCCGCAGCACTTCCGTCCCATACGCTTCCAGCTTCTTCGCCCCGATGCCGCTGAGCCCCTGCAGGTCTTCCAACGTCGCAGGCGAGCTCTCGGCGATGGCGGCGAGCGTGGCGTCGTGAAAGATCACGTAGGCCGGCAGGTTGTGTTCGCGCGCCACTTCGGCGCGCCAGGCCTTCAACGCGGTGAAACGCGATTGCCCCGCTTCGTCGAGCTTGGCTGCGGCCGGCGAGGGCGCGCCGCGCGGCGTCTTTTCGCGGCGCGCTTTGCCTGAAGCACCACTGCCGCCGCCACTGCGCCCCACCGGCGACGACACCGACTCCCGCAACATCACCGTCGCCTCGCCCTTCAACACAGCACGCGATCCATCGGTCAGCTGCAGGGTGTTGAAAGCCTGCGAGTCGACCGCCAGTGCGCCGGTCGCGATCAGTTGCCGCAGCACGCCGCGCAACTGCACTTCACTGAAATCACTGCCGATGCCAAAGGTGCTGACCGACGCGTGGCCGAACTGCGTCACCTTGTCGGTGGCCTTGCCGCGCAGGATGTCCATGATGTGGCCGGCACCGAAGCTGATGCCGCTCATCTGCTGTACGCGGTAGATGGTGCTGAGCAGCTTGCGCGCGGCGTCCGTGCCGTCCCATACCTGCGGCGGCGTCAGGCAGTTGTCGCAGTTGCCGCAGGGCGTGCTCTGCTCGCCGAAGTAGCCGAGCAGGCGCACACGGCGGCAGTCGCTGGCTTCGGCCAGCGACAGCAGCGCATCCAGCTTGCCGCGCATCACCTGCTTGAACTCTTCGCCGGCCGGGCTCTCGTCGATCATGCGGCGCTGGTTCACCACGTCTTGCAGGCCGTAGGTCATCCAGGCATCGGCGGCCGCACCGTCGCGACCGGCGCGTCCGGTTTCCTGGTAGTAGCCCTCGATGTTCTTGGGCATGTCGAGGTGCGCGACGAAGCGCACGTCGGGCTTGTCGATGCCCATGCCGAAGGCAATGGTCGCAGTCATGACGACGCCTTCTTCTCGCAAAAATCGGTCCTGATGTTTTTGCCTGATCGAAGCGTCGAGGCCTGCGTGGTACGGCAGCGCGTTGATGCCCGCCGCCTGCAGCGCGACCGCCACGTCTTCGACGCGCTTGCGTGACTGGCAATACACCACGCCGGCATCGCCTTCGTGTTCGCGCTCGATAAAGCGCAGCAACTGCGTGGTCGCTTCTTTCTTCTCGACGATGGTGTAGCGGATGTTCGGCCGGTCGAAGCTGGAGACGAACTGGCGCGCTTCTTCGAGTTGCAGCCGCTCGACGATGTCGGCCCGGGTCAGGTCGTCGGCCGTGGCGGTGAGGGCAATGCGCGGCACGCCGGCATAGCGCTCGTGCAACACGGTGAGTGAGCGGTACTCGGGCCGGAAATCGTGACCCCACTGGCTCACGCAATGCGCCTCGTCGATGGCGAAGAGCGACAGCTTGCCGCGCTGATGCAACGAGTCGAGCTGCTGCAAAAAGCGCGGCGTGTTGACGCGCTCGGGTGCGGCGTAGAGCAACGTGATCTCGCCGCTCAGCATGCGACGCTCGACGTCTTGCGTCTGCTCCCAGTCGAGCGTCGAATTCAGAAAGGCCGCGTTGACGCCGGCCTCGTGCAACGCTCCGACCTGGTCGTGCATCAGCGCGATGAGTGGCGACACCACGATCGACACGCCGTGGCCCGCGCGCTGCCGTGCGATTGCCGGAATCTGGTAGCAGAGCGACTTGCCGCCGCCAGTGGGCATCAGCACCAACGCGTCGCCGCCATGCACGACGTGGTCGACGATCTCGGCCTGCGCCCCCCGAAAGTGCTCGTAGCCAAAGATTTCGTGGAGGATCTGCGCTGGGTCGGCGGAAAGAATGTCGGAGGGCAGTGCGGACAAAACGGGCAAGCTGAAGTGACGCGCACCCTGCGGCGCGCAAGCCGCCATTGTCGCCGTTCGGTCGCGGCTCGGCGCCTCAGTGCCCGAACTGTTCCGCCCAGGCAAGCGCCTGCAGATGCGTGTCGATCATGTGGCTGGACGCGATGCGGTTGCGCACAGAAAGAATTTCCAGAAGCGCTTCGTCGGTGTGCTCGCAGGCCTTGGCGATGGCGAGGTATTGCGCGAACGGTCCGTCGCCCGACAGGATCGCATCGGTGATGGCCTTCGGCAGATTCACCAGCGCTAGCGCGTCCTCGAGCGGCATACCGAGCAACACATCGAGCATCGAGAACATGCCGGTGACGAAGGCCAGGTCGGCGTCGGCCGTGGGCATCGTTTCGAGCGCAAGCAGTTCCATCAGCCTTCCGCGAACGATGGCCCGCGTGCCCGCAGCCGGCGCCACGCTGCCCGGCGGCGTGTTGGTGATGAGCAGCGCCGTCCAGCGAAACAGCTTCTTCAGGCCGACCGTCAGCACTGCGTGCCGGAACGAGGTGATCTCGATGTTGGAGCCGAAGCCGACCGAGTTGATGTGCCGCAAGAGCTTGTACGCCAGCGTCGGCTCGTGCTTGAGCAGCTCTTCGATTTCCGTGGAGTCGGCTTCGCGCATCACCATGTTCAACAGCTTGATCAGGCCGGCGTACGACAGCTGGATCGACTTGTCGGTTCTGACGGGTGGCTGCGCGTACCAGTGGCCTTCGAACATCTGCACGCCGGCGTCGGCCAGCGTTTCGTATTCAGCCGAAGTGCGTACCTGGGCGGCCATCGGCACCGCCCTGGTGCTGGAGCGGATGCCGCGTGCCAGCGCCGCGGCACGGTCCAGCTCCATGACACCCATTTCGAGAATGATGTAGGAGGCCAGGGAGACGAATCCCGCGTACTCTTTCTTCAACAGGCGGGCATCGAACGCCAGCTTGAAGCCCTTGGCCCGGGCCTCCTTGAGCACGGCTTCGTCGAGCCCGCCGCCGCCTTCAGGGCCACCGGGGTCGCTGTCGGCACCGTCGCGTATTTCGAGCACCACGGTTTTCGGGTCGAGCTTGTCGAGCTGGCCGTTCATGAGGTCGCGGCAGGTGCAACGGATGAAGGTCGGCTTGGCGAGGCGCGTCGCACTCTCGGCCGATCTGGCGGTGCCCGCATCGTCGAAACACGCGCCGGCCGTTTTGGGCGCTGCCACGGAGGGGACGAGTTGATAGCCACTGACCACGCGCTTCTCGTCCACGAGCATGCGCCGCGCCCGGGGCGGTGCGGGCACAGGGACGAAGTCGTCTTGCTGCATCAGCGGCATCGGCTGGCTGTTTGCAGCGGCGCGAGGCGCGCTGGCAGTGGTGGTGAACATCGCAATCTCCTCTTTCTCAGGTCCGGAGGCTCATCCGGAGGTTCGTATTTGTTATCGGCGTGCCGATGGCGAACTTGAGCAGCGGGTGGATCGTCGCGTTGGCATACGCCTTGCAAACGGGGTCCGGCATTCGCCTCAGAACGACCTGTATAGACAGCAATCTGGTGCATCGGTCACGTCTATTGCACCAATAGCGCAAAGGCGCTGGCACTTTCCGTGCACGTTGTCTCGGGGTTACCTTGTATATACAGGCTGGACGCTGGCGGATGACACTGTTCCCATCTTGTTCGACGCTTCACCCATCCACAGGAGAGCCGCATGGCCATCACAGTTGCTACCATTCCTAGCCTCAAAAAATTCGCCCGCTCGCTGATGGCGGCCGGTGTTTGCGTCGCAGCCGGAACGGCGCCGATCGGCGCCAGTGCGCAGACCACTATCGCGCTCGGCATGTCGGGCTGGACCGGCTTCGCGCCCCTGTCGCTGGCCGACAAGGCCGGCATCTTCAAGAAGAACGGCCTGGACGTCGAACTGAAGATGATTCCGCAAAAAGATCGCCACCTGGCGCTGGCGTCCGGCGCGATCCAATGCGCGGCCACCACGGTCGAAACACACGTGTCGTGGAACGCGAACGGCGTGCCGATCACCCAGATCTTCCAGATGGACAAGTCCTATGGCGCCGACGGCCTGGCCGTGCGCAACGACGTCAAGACCTTCGCCGACCTCAAGGGCAAGGCCATCGGCGTCGATGCGCCGGGCACCGCGCCTTACTTCGGCCTGGCCTGGATGCTCAACAAGAACGGCATGACCCTGAAAGACGTCAAGGTCGTGATGCTGGCGCCGCAGGCTTCGGCGCAGGCTTTCGTCGCCGGCCAGAACGATGCCGCGATGACGTACGAGCCGTACCTGTCGACCGTGCGTGCCAACCCCGCCGCCGGCAAGATCCTGGCGACCACGCTCGACTACCCGATGGTGATGGACACGGTCGGCTGCGCGCCGACCTGGCTCAAAACCAACGCCAAGGCGGCGCAGGCGCTGACCGACTCGTACTTCGAAGCGCTCGAAATGATCAAGGCCGACCCGGCCAAAGCCAACGAGATCATGGGCTCCGCGGTCAAGCAGGACGGCGCAGCCTTCGCCAAGTCGTCGGCCTACCTGCGCTGGCAAGACAAGGCCGCCAACCAGAAGTTCTTTGCGGGTGAGCTCACGCAGTTCATGAAAGAGTCGGTGCCGATCCTGCTCGAAGCCGGCGTGATTCGCAAAGCGCCGGACGACCTCGCCGTGACCTTCGACGCAAGCTACATCAAGTGATGCGCATGGCGCCGCTGGAGCCGGTGGGCGCGCGTGCGCGATGGGTGCTCGGCGTCGGCTTCTTCGTGCTCTTCGTTTGCGTGTGGAGCTTTTTCACGCTGGGCGGCTTCGTCTCGCCGACCTTTCTGGCGAGCCCGCCGACGATGGTCAAGGAGGCGTACCTGCTCTTCGTGGAGTACGGCTTCATCCGCGACATCGGCATGACGGTGTGGCGCGTGTTCGGCGGCTTCCTGCTGGCCGCGATCGTCGCGGTGCCGCTCGGCATCGCGATGGGTGCGTACAAGCCGGTCGAAGCTCTCCTCGAGCCCTTCGTATCGTTCTGCCGCTACCTGCCGGCCTCCGCTTTCATTCCGTTGCTGATTCTTTGGGCCGGCATCGGCGAAGCGCAGAAGCTGCTGGTCATCTTCATCGGCTCGGTGTTCCAGATCATCCTCATGGTCGCGGTCATCGTCGGCGGTGCGCGGCGCGACCTGGTCGAGGCGGCCTACACGCTCGGCGCCGACAGCAACGGCATCGTCAAGCGGGTGCTCATTCCGGGCGCGGCGCCGGGCATCGCGGAGACGCTGCGGCTGGTGCTGGGCTGGGCCTGGACCTACGTGATCGTGGCCGAACTCATCGGCTCGTCGTCGGGCATCGGCCACATGATCACCGACAGCCAGGCGCTGCTCAACACCGGGCAAATCATCTTCGGGATCATCGTCATCGGAATCATCGGGCTGGTGTCGGACTTCGCGTTCAAGGCCCTCAACCGCCGCCTCTTCGCGTGGAGTGCCATCTGATGAGCCAGCTTTCCATCCAGGCGGTCACTCGCGTTTTCGAAGGCACCAAAGGCCAGCGCACGCAGGCGCTGCAACCGATCGATTTCGAGGTCAAGGAGAACGACTTCGTCACCATCCTCGGCCCCTCGGGCTGCGGCAAGTCGACACTGTTGCGCATCGTCGCGGGACTCGGTCGTCCGACCAGTGGCCAGGTGCTGCTCAACGGTCAGAAAGTCATCGGCCCCGGCGCCGATCGCGGCATGGTGTTCCAGAGCTACACGCTCTTTCCGTGGCTCGATGTCGAGCAGAACATCCGCTTCGGCCTGCGCGAGCGCGGCATGCCCGAGGCACAGCAGAAAGAACGCGCCGCCTACTTCATCGCCAAGGTCGGCCTGCGCGGCTTCGAGAAGCATTTCCCAAAGCAGCTTTCAGGCGGCATGCAGCAACGCACAGCTATCGCGCGTGCGCTCGCCAACGACCCCCAGATCCTGCTCATGGACGAGCCCTTCGGCGCGCTGGACAACCAGACGCGCGTGCTGATGCAGGAGCTGTTGCTCTGCATCTGGGAGGCCGAGCGCAAGACGGTGCTCTTCGTCACGCACGACATCGACGAGGCCATCTTCATGGCGAATCGCGTGGCCGTGTTCAGCGCGCGACCAGGGCGCATCAAGGCCGAGCTGGCTGTCGATTTGCCGCACCCGCGCCACTACACCGTCAAGACCACGCCCGAGTTCATGGCCCTGAAGGCGCGGCTGACCGAAGAGATCCGCGCCGAGTCCATGGCGTCCGTCGAGCACTGACGAGCACCGACACCATGAAGCGCGACCTGCCGTCCCTCGCCCTCTACGAGCAGGTCAAGGAGCACATCGTCCGCAAGATCCAGGACGGCTCGTGGCCCGCGGGGCACCGGCTGCCTTCGGAGCACGAGCTGGTTGTGCAGTTCGGCATTTCGCGCATGACCGCCAACCGCGCGTTGCGCGAGCTGGTGACTCAGGGACGCGTGGTGCGCGTGGCAGGCGTCGGCAGTTTCGTCGCCGAGAACAAGCCGCAATCGACATTGCTGCAGATCGCCAACATCGCCAGCGAAATCCGCGCGCGCGGCCACGACTATGGCTATCAGCTCATTGCCGCGGAGCGCATCGCGTCGCCCGCCGATGTGTCGGCCTGGCTCGACCTGCGCTCGGGCGAGTCGGTGTTTCACAGCGTCTGCCTGCACCTCGAAAACGGCGTGCCCGTGCAGCTCGAAGACCGCTACGTCAACCCGCGTGTGGTGCCCGACTACCTCGACCTGGACCTTTCCAACCTGCAGCCCAGCGAGTACCTCGTGCGCAACGTGCCGTTCGACCAGATCGAGCATCTGGTCGACGCGGTGCTGCCCACCGCCGAGCAGGCGGTGCGGCTCGCGATGCCCGCGGCCGAGCCTTGTTTGTTGCTTACGCGTCGCACCTGGACGCGTACGGTGCCGGTCACGCTGGTGCGCTGCCTGCACCCGGCGTCGCGCTATCGGTTGGGCAGTCGTTTCAGTGCCGACGGCAACCCGCGTTCCGGATGAATCACATGCCCAATTCCATGCCGATAGAACCCACTCTCCTGTTGCCAGGCCACGTCGATCTCGCACTGCTGCGCCGCATCCACAATGGCCGCGATATCACGCTGGCGCTCGACCCATCGACCGCGCACGGCATGGCCGCCGCGCAGGCGGCGGTGCAGCGCATCGTCGATAACGACGAAGTGGTCTACGGCATCAATACCGGCTTCGGCAAGCTGGCCAGCACCCGCATCGGCAACGACCATCTGGCCGAGTTGCAGCGCAACCTGGTGCTGTCGCACAGCGTGGGCACCGGCGAGCCGCTGGCGCCCGCGGTGGTGCGGCTGGTGCTGGCGACCAAGGCGGTCAGCCTGGCGCGCGGCCACTCGGGCGTGCGGCCGGCGCTGGTCGAGGCGCTGCTCGCGCTCTTCAATGCCGGCGTCATGCCGCACATCCCGGCCAAGGGTTCCGTCGGCGCATCGGGCGACCTGGCGCCGCTCGCGCACATGGCTTGCGTGCTCATCGGCGAAGGCAAGGCAACGATGCCTGACGGCAGTATCGTCAGCGGCGCCGAAGCGATGAAGCGCACCGGCCTCGATTCCTTCGTGCTCGGCCCGAAAGAAGGGCTGGCGCTGCTGAATGGCACGCAGGTCTCGACTGCGCTAGCGCTGGCCGGCCTGTTCGGCGCCGAGAGCGTTTTCGCGTCTGCGCTGATGTCCGGTGCGTTGTCGCTCGAAGCCATTCAAGGCTCGATCAAACCCTTCGATGTGCGAATCCATGCAGCGCGCGGACAACCGGGACAAATCGCCGTGGCAGCAGCGGTGCGTGCGCTCCTCGATGGCAGCGAGATCGTGCCGTCGCATGCCGATTGCGGCCGGGTGCAAGACCCGTACTCGGTGCGCTGCATTCCGCAAGTGATGGGCGCCTGCCTCGATAACCTGACGCATGCGGCGCGCGTGCTGGTCATCGAAGCCAACGCGGCATCGGACAACCCGCTGGTGTTCGTGGACACCGGAGAAGTCATCTCGGGCGGCAACTTTCACGCAGAACCGGTCGCGTTCGCTGCGGACATCATCGCGCTCGCCATTGCAGAGATCGGCGCCATTGCCGAGCGCCGCATCGCGCTGCTGCTCGACACCGGCCTGTCGGGCCTGCCGCCGTTTCTTGTGCGCGATGGCGGGCTCAACTCCGGCTTCATGATCGCGCAGGTCACGGCCGCGGCGCTCGCGTCGGAGAACAAATCGCTCGCGCATCCAGCCAGCGTCGACAGCTTGCCGACCTCGGCTAATCAGGAAGACCATGTGTCGATGGCGACCTTCGCGGCGCGCCGGCTGAGCGACATGGTGACCCACACGGCAGTCGTCGTCGGCATCGAGGCGATGTGTGCCGCGCAAGGCATCGAGTTGAAGCGGCCCGACAGCGGGCTCAGGAGTTCGCCGCTGGTCGAAGCCGAGTTCGCAAAGATTCGTACCCAGGTCGCTTTTCTCGAACGCGATCGTTACCTCGCGGCAGACATCGAAGCCATGCGCCTGTGGGCGCTCGCGGCCGACTTGCCGCCCGCCTTGACCGACATCCTCCCCAGTCACCGAAAGGAGCCGACACCATGAATGCGCCCGACAAATTCATCGCCACTGGATCAGCTTCGCCCGACGCCAAAGCCGATCCGCGTCACGACCCGACCCGCGTGATTCGCGCGCCGCGCGGCAGCACGCTCACCTGCAAGAGCTGGCTGACCGAAGCGCCGTTTCGCATGCTGCAGAACAACCTCGACGCCGAGGTCGCCGAGCGACCGCAAGACCTCGTGGTGTATGGCGGCATCGGTCGCGCCGCCCGCAACTGGGCCTGCTACGACCAAATCCTCGAGTCGCTCAAGGTACTGGAAGACGACGAGTCGCTCTTGATCCAGTCGGGCAAGCCGGTCGGCGTCTTCAAGACGCACGAGAACGCGCCGCGCGTGTTGATCGCCAACTCGAACCTCGTGCCCAAGTGGGCGACGTGGGAAAAATTCAACGAGCTCGACCGTGCCGGCCTCTTCATGTACGGCCAGATGACGGCCGGCAGCTGGATCTACATCGGTGCGCAAGGCATCGTGCAAGGTACTTTCGAGACCTTCGTCGAAGCCGGCCGCCAGCACTATGACAACGACCTCGCCGGCAGGTGGATCCTTACCGCAGGCCTCGGTGGCATGGGCGGCGCGCAGACACTCGCGGGCGTGCTGGCCGGTGCCTGCGTGCTGGCCATCGAATGCCAGCAGTCGAGCATCGACTTCCGCTTGCGCACGCGCTATGTCGACAAGCAGGCCAAGGACATCGACGACGCACTGGCACTCATCGCGCACCACACGTCGAAGAAGGAAGCGATCTCGATCGCGCTGCTCGGCAACGCCGCCGAGATCGTGCCGGAATTGGTCAGGCGCGCGAAGGCCGGCACCGCCATCAAGCCCGACCTGGTGACCGACCAAACATCGGCGCACGACCTGATTCACGGATATCTTCCCGCAGGCTGGAGCGTGCCGCAGTGGCAGGCCGCCATGAAGGACGACGCGCAACATGCAGCGCTCACCGCCGCCGCCGCCGCATCGTGCACGGTGCACGTGCAGGCCATGCTCGACTTCCAGTCGATGGGCGTGCCGACGGTCGACTACGGCAACAACATCCGCCAGGTCGCTTTCGATCAGGGCCTGAAGAACGCGTTCGACTTTCCGGGCTTCGTGCCGGCGTACATCCGGCCGCTGTTTTGCGAAGGCAAGGGTCCGTTTCGCTGGGTCGCGTTGTCGGGCGACCCGGAAGACATCTACAAGACAGACGCCAAGATCAAGGAACTGTTCCCCGACAACAAGCACACGCACCGCTGGCTCGACATGGCGCGCGAGCGCATCGCCTTCCAGGGCTTGCCGGCGCGCATCTGCTGGCTGGGCCTCGGCGAGCGCCACATCGCGGGACTCGCGTTCAATGAGATGGTGAAGTCGGGCGAGCTGAAGGCGCCGATCGTCATCGGCCGCGACCATCTCGACACCGGCTCGGTCGCCAGTCCGAACCGCGAAACCGAAAGCATGAAAGACGGCACCGATGCAGTCAGCGACTGGCCGCTGCTCAACGCCCTGCTCAACACCGCGGGTGGCGCAACCTGGGTCAGCATCCACCACGGCGGCGGGGTCGGCATGGGCTACTCGCAGCATGCCGGCATGGTCATCGTGTGCGACGGCACCGACGCAGCCGCAAAACGCATTGGCAACGTGCTGTGGAACGACCCGGCCAGCGGCGTGATGCGTCATGCGGATGCGGGCTACGACATCGCTATCGCCACGGCGAAAAAGCATGCGTTGAAGCTGCCGATGATCGAGTAGTTTCCTTTTCTTTTCGTCGTCTTCCATTGAAAGCAACCATGCCCATTCGCCGTCAGTTTCTCGCTGTCGCAACGACAGCCCTCGCCACGCTCGGCTTTGCCTCCGCGCTGCATGCGCAAACCGGCGACAAGAGCTGGCCCCATTCGTCTGAACAGATTCCGAATCTTTTTAAGTGGATCCTGCGGGGTCAGGCTGCCTCGGCCGAAGGCCGTGGCAGCGAGTCGAAGTACACCACATCGGGTGTGCGGGCCTGCAGGCTCGAATGCGGCCTGCGGGTGTTGTAGAACTCAATGTACCGGCCGATTCCGGTGCGGGCCTGGCCGACGCTCTCGTAGGCGTGCAGGTAAACCTCCTCGTACTTGATCGAGCGCCACAGCCGCTCGATGAACACGTTGTCTCGCCAGCAGCCCTTGCCGTCCATCGA